>NZ_JBEOYB010000005.1:0-160514 GCF_040296845.1 Streptomyces sp. NPDC001985 | reverse complement strand
TATTTAGTTATATCGGCTGTACGTGTTTGTCTTTCCGGGCGCACACTTTAACCTCATCACCCTCCCCGCGCGGGGGGCGCCCCAACCCCCCCCCCCCCCGCGTCGTCATATCCGACACGCTCATCGGAGGCTCTGCGGTGAACGAACTGCCGCAACAGCTGGCGAACGGCCTTGCCCTGGGTGCCCTCTACGGTCTCATCGCCATCGGGTACACCATGGTCTACGGCATCGTCCAGCTCATCAACTTCGCCCACGGCGAGATATTCATGATCGGGGGCTTCGGCGCCCTCACCGTCTACATCTGGCTCCCCAGCGGAGTATCGCTCCTGGTGGCGATACCTCTGATGATCGCGGGCGGGGCCCTTGCCTCCGTGGCCGTCGCCACCGCGGCGGAACGATTCGCCTATCGGCCCCTGCGCGGCGCCCCCCGGCTCGCCCCGCTGATCACGGCGATCGGTCTCTCCATCGCCCTCCAGCAGCTGGTCTGGGGCTTCTACCCCGACGCCAAGAAGGCCAGGAGCTTCCCGCAGTTCACCGGTGAGTCCTTCCACATCACCGATCACCTCACCATCCAGCGCGCCGACGCCTTCGTCTTCGTCCTCGCCCCGCTCTGCATGCTCGCCCTCGGCTTCTTCGTCTCCCGCAGCCGCAGCGGACGGGCCATGCAGGCCACCGCCCAGGACCCGGACACCGCGAAGCTGATGGGCATCAACACCGACCGGATCATTGTGATGGCCTTCGCCATCGGCGCCGCCTTCGCGGCGGTCGCGGCGGTCGCCTACGGGCTGGACAAGGGGCAGATCAACTTCGAGATGGGGTTCATCCTCGGGCTCAAGGCCTTCACCGCCGCGGTCCTCGGGGGCATCGGCAACATCTACGGCGCCATGGTCGGCGGGGTCGTGCTGGGGCTCGCCGAGTCGCTGTCGATCGCGTACATCGAAGAGATCCCCGGAATGCAGCAGCTCGGCGGTGGCGCCTGGTCCAACGTCTGGGCGTTTGTCCTTCTCATCGTCGTGCTCCTGGTCAGGCCGCAGGGCCTGCTCGGTGAGCGCGTCGCGGATCGGGCGTGAGAGCGATGACCAAAGACACCGAAGCCACCAAGAACACGGGCGCCGGCACGGGCCGGCACACCGACGGGAAGAACACCGGAGCGTCCGCCGCCCGCGCCGCCACGCTGCACAGGATCATCGCCGCCGGAGGGCTCGCCACCATCGCGAGCACCTTCCTGGCCTGGACCTACACCTCCGAGTTCCCCGGGGATCTCACCGTCTACGGCTACCCGGGCGGCCTTCAGGTCCTGACCCTGGCGGCCGGGGTGCTCGTCACCCTCTACGCGCTGGCCGCACTGGGTGTGAAGGGGCTCCGCCGAATCGCCCCCACCGGCACCTCGCAGGCGCTGCGGATGGCCGCGCTCGGCGCGTTCGGCACCACCTGGTTCACGGTCGTCGCCATCGCCGTGCAGCTGGGCGGGGTGGTCAACCTCGAACCCGGCGGCTTCGTCGCCGCCGTCGCCTCGGCGGTCCCCCTGGTCGCCCTGGGACTGCCCGACGACACCCGCAAGGCCGCCCGCCCCAAGGAGCGTTCCTCCTGGGCCGAGATCCTGATCATCGTCGCGGTCTTCGGCATCGGGCTCTATGTGGTGACCTACGGCATCGACACCGAGGACCCGGAGCTGTTCACCGGCTACCTCGTCACCGTGGGCTTCGCCGTCGCCGCGCTCATCAAGGCCGGGGTCGTCGCCCGGGTGTCGGCGCTCACCGCGAAGTACCGCCAGGTGACGATGATCGCGGCCTTCACCGCCGCCGCGGTCTTCCCGTTCACCCAGAACACCGACATGTACACCCTGATCGCGGTCAACATCCTGATCTTCGCGACGGTCGCGCTGGGCCTGAACATCGTCGTCGGCCTGGCCGGTCTGCTCGACCTCGGCTATGTCGCCTTCCTGGGTGTGGGCGCGTACACGGCGGCGCTGGTCTCCGGTTCGACGGCGTCGGCGTTCGATGTGCAGTTCCCCTTCTGGGCCTCGGTCCTCACCGGCGCGGTCGCCTCACTCGTCTTCGGCGTGGTCATCGGCGCCCCGACGCTGCGGCTGCGCGGCGACTATCTCGCCATCGTCACCCTCGGGTTCGGCGAGATCTTCCGGATCGCGATGGGCAATCTCGACGGGGTCTCGGGACCGAAGATCACCAATGGTCCCAACGGTATTCCCAACATCCCGGACCTGGAGTTCTTCGGGTACAACTTCGGGGAGTCCCACAACGTCCTCGGCCGTGAACTGGGCGCCTACGGGAACTACTATCTGCTGATGCTGCTGGCGATGGTGCTGGTCGTCATCGTCTTCAGCCGCGCGGGCAGCTCCCGGATCGGCCGTGCCTGGGTCGCCATCCGCGAGGACGAGACCGCCGCGACCGCGATGGGCATCAACGGCTTCCGGGTCAAGCTGATCGCCTTCGCCCTCGGCGCCACCCTGGCGGGCCTCGCCGGCACCGTGCAGGCGCATGTGCAGCACACCGTCGTACCGGAGATGTACCAGTTCGCCGGGCCGGTGCCGCCCAACTCGGCCTTCCTGCTGGCGGCGGTGATCCTCGGCGGCATGGGCACGGTCAGCGGCCCGCTGCTCGGGGCGACGCTGCTGTACATGATCCCGGCGAAGCTCCAGTTCCTCCAGGACTACCAGCTCCTCGGCTTCGGCATCGCGCTGATCCTGCTGATGCGGTTCCGCCCCGAGGGCCTGATCGCCAACCGCCGGGCGCAGCTGGAGTACCACGAGACCGATCAGCTCGACGTACCGAACAAGGGCCTGCCCGGCTCCGGCGTCGGCATCACCAAGGCGGGGGCGTGACGCCATGACGACCACCACCACCGATGGACCCTCGGTGCCCGTGCTGGAGGCCGGCGGGGTCACCATGGAGTTCGGCGGGCTCGTCGCCGTCCGCTCGGTCGATCTGACGGTCGGGGCGGGCGAGATCGTCGGTCTCATCGGCCCCAACGGCGCGGGCAAGACCACCTTCTTCAACTGCCTCACGGGCCTGTACGTCCCCACGCGCGGCAAGGTCGTCTACAAGGGAGCCGTACTGCCGCCCAAGCCCCATCTGGTCACCAAGGCCGGAGTGGCGAGGACTTTCCAGAACATCCGGCTCTTCGCCAATATGACGGTGCTGGAGAATGTGCTGGTCGGCCGGCACACCCGGACGAAGGAAGGGCTCTGGTCGGCGCTGCTGCGCGGGCCCGGGTTCAAGCGGGCCGAGGCGGCGTCCCATGAACGCGCCATGGAGCTGCTGGAGTTCACGGGTCTGGCGCACAAGGCCGACCACCTCGCCCGCAATCTCCCCTACGGCGAGCAGCGCAAGCTGGAGATCGCCCGGGCGCTGGCGAGCGATCCCGGTCTGCTGCTGCTCGACGAGCCGACCGCCGGGATGAATCCGCAGGAGACCCGGGCGGCGGAGGAGCTGATCTTCGCCATCCGGGACCAGGGCATCGCGATCCTGGTGATCGAGCACGATATGCGCTTCATCTTCAACCTCTGCGACCGGGTGGCCTGCCTCGTCCAGGGCGAGAAGCTGGTGGAGGGCACCCCGGAGACGGTCCAGGGGGACGAGCGGGTCGTGGCCGCCTATCTCGGCACCCCCTTCGAGGGCGCGCCGGGCGCGGCGGAGGTCGCCGAGGTCGAGGCGGCCGAGGCGCACGCGGCGACCGGTCCGGGACGGGAGCAGAGCCCCCGTGCGGGCGGGGACCAGGGCGCCGGTACGGGAACAGAGCACGGCGCCGGCACCGGTGCAGAGGAGGAAGCCCAGTGACCGCACTGCTCCAGGTGGAGGACCTCCGGGTCGCCTACGGCAAGATCGAGGCCGTGAAGGGGATCTCCTTCAGCGTCGAGGCCGGCCAGATCGTGACCCTGATCGGCACCAACGGCGCGGGCAAGACCACCACTCTGCGCACCCTGTCCGGGCTGCTGAAGCCCTCCGGGGGGCGGATCGTCTTCGACGGGAAGCCGCTCGCCTCCGTCCCCGCCCATAAGATCGTGGCGCTGGGGCTCGCCCACTCGCCCGAGGGACGGCACATCTTCCCCCGGCTGACGATCGCGGAGAACCTCAAGCTCGGGGCGTTCCTCCGGTCCGACAAGGCGGGCATCGAGAAGGACATCCAGGGCGCCTACGACCTCTTCCCGATCCTGGGCGAGCGCAGCAAGCAGGCGGCGGGCACCCTCTCCGGCGGTGAGCAGCAGATGCTCGCGATGGGGCGGGCGCTGATGTCCCGGCCGAAGCTGCTGATGCTGGACGAGCCCTCCATGGGGCTCTCCCCGATCATGATGCAGAAGATCATGTCCACCATCGGCGAGCTGAAGTCCCAGGGCACCACCATCCTGCTGGTGGAGCAGAACGCGCAGGCCGCGCTCTCGCTCGCCGATCAGGGGCATGTGATGGAGGTCGGGAACATCGTGCTTTCCGGCACGGGCCGGGATCTGCTGGTGGACGAGTCGGTCCGCAAGGCGTATCTCGGCGAGGACTGACCGGTACGCGGACGCGTGTACGGCACGACCGGGCCCGCACCCCTCCAGGGGGTGCGGGCCCGGTCGTGCGGTACGCGGGGTCTACTGGCCCTTGGCCGCCTTCTTCTCCTCGGCGTCCTGGATGACCGCCTCGGCGACCTGCTGCATCGACAGCCGGCGGTCCATCGAGGTCTTCTGAATCCAGCGGAACGCGGCCGGCTCGGTCAGGCCGTACTCCGTCTGGAGAACGGACTTGGCGCGGTCCACCAGCTTGCGGGTCTCCAGCCGCTGGGAGAGGTCGGCGACCTCCTTCTCCAGCGCCTTCAGCTCGGTGAAGCGGGAGACGGCCATCTCGATGGCGGGCACCACATCGCTCTTGCTGAAGGGCTTGACCAGATACGCCATCGCCCCGGCGTCCCTGGCCCGCTCGACCAGATCGCGCTGGGAGAACGCGGTCAGCATCAGCACCGGCGCGATGGACTCCTCGGCGATCTTCTCGGCGGCGGAGATGCCGTCCAGGACCGGCATCTTCACATCGAGGATGACCAGATCGGGGCGGTGCTCACGGGCCAGTTCGACGGCCCGCCGGCCGTCCCCGGCCTCTCCGACCACCGCGTATCCCTCCTCCTCCAGCATCTCCTTGAGATCGAGCCGGATGAGGGCCTCGTCCTCCGCGATCACCACACGGGTCGTCAGCGGGGGAATGTGCGACGTGTCCTCGTCGGCGGGCGACGGCTCGTCGCCGGAGGCGGGCTGGGGCGAGTCGGGGGCGATCACGGGGCTCCTCATTCCAAGGCAGGGTGCTCCCCATGAGACTACCCAGCTCCTGTATGGTTGGGGCACGAAGGGTGCCCGCCATCCTTCTTTTCCAAGGGCACCCCGGTAGCCCAGCGGTAGAGGCAGTGGTCTCAAACACCATCCAGCGTGGGTTCGAATCCCACCCGGGGTACTTTACCTGCAATTCCAAGGTCACCACCGAGGCCCCTCTTCCGAGGGGCCTCCCCGCGTTGGCGGGCCGTTCACACCGAGGGATCACACCGAGGAATCACACCGAGGGATCGCCCTCGCCGATGTGGTGGACCCGGACCAGATTCGTGGAGCCCGCGACTCCGGGCGGCGAACCCGCGGTGATCACCACGGTGTCCCCCCGCTCGCAGCGGCCGATCTTCAGCAGCTCCTCGTCCACCTGCGCGACCATGGCGTCCGTGGACTCCACATGGGGGCCGAGGAAGGTCTCCACCCCCCAGGTCAGGGTGAGCCGGGAGCGGGTCGCCGGGTCGGGGGTGAAGGCCAGCAGCGGAATCGGGGAACGGTAGCGGGAGAGCCGCTGGACGGTGTCCCCGGACTGCGTGAAGGCCACCAGGATCTTCGCCCCCAGGAAGTCGCCCATCTCCGCCGCCGCGCGGGCCACCGCGCCGCCCTGGGTGCGCGGCTTGTTGTGCTCGGTCAGCGGCGGCAGCCCCTTGGCGAGCACATCCTCCTCCGCCGCTTCCACGATCCGGCCCATCGTCCGGACCGTCTCCACGGGGTACTTGCCCACGCTGGTCTCGCCGGAGAGCATCACCGCGTCGGTGCCGTCGAGGACGGCGTTGGCCACATCGGACGCCTCGGCGCGGGTCGGCCGGGAATTCTCGATCATCGAGTCGAGCATCTGCGTGGCGACGATGACCGGTTTGGCATTGCGCCGGGCGAGTTTCACCGCTCGTTTCTGGACGATCGGCACCTGCTCCAGCGGCATTTCGACACCGAGATCACCCCGGGCCACCATAATGCCGTCGAAAGCGGCCACGATGTCGTCGATGTTCTCGACCGCCTGCGGTTTCTCGACCTTGGCGATGACCGGGACCCGGCGGCCCTCCTCGTCCATGATCCGGTGCACATCGACGATGTCCCGGCCGCTGCGGACGAAGGAGAGGGCGACGATGTCCGCGCCGATCCGCAGCGCCCAGCGCAGATCCTCGACATCCTTCTCCGAGAGCGCGGGGACGGAGACCGCGACCCCGGGGAGGTTCAGCCCCTTGTGGTCGGAGACCATCCCGCCCTCGATCACGGTGGTCCGCACCCGGGGGCCGTCCACGCCCGTGACCTCCAGGGTGACCTTGCCGTCGTCCACCAGAATGCGCTCACCTGCGGTGACGTCCTCGGCCAGGCCCGGGTAGGTGGTGCCGCAGAGAGAGCGGTCGCCCTCGGCCGGCTCGACCGTGATGGTGAACTCGTCGCCGCGTTCGAGAAGTACGGGACCCTCGCGGAAGCGCCCGAGCCTGATCTTCGGCCCCTGAAGGTCCGCGAGCACCCCGACACTGCGGCCCGTCTCGTCCGACGCCTTGCGGACGCGGTGGTAGCGCTCCTCGTGGTCCGCGTGCGAACCATGGCTGAGGTTGAAGCGGGCCACGTCCATTCCGGCCTCGACCAGTGCCTTGATCTGGTCGTACGAGTCGGTGGCTGGGCCCAGGGTACAGACGATTTTCGCTCGGCGCATGGTCCGACACTATGCCTTACCGACCGGTAGAGAATTGGCCGCACATGACTACTCAACAACCGTTGCGTGAAAGGTTATTGACAAGTGTTGAATTGTGCGCAGGGTCGCTCTGATGAGCAATTCCACCGGGGGGCGGTCACAGCTTCGGCGGGGTCATCGTGAAGCGCGCGGTGACCTGCGCGTGGACCGTCTGGCGCTGCGGTTCGAGATCGAGGGCGGGCGCGGACTCCAGGGACTCGCCCCCCGCGAAGGCCGCCATCCGCGGCACGCCCCCGCCCGGCCTGCCGTACGGCTCCGGGCTCTCCGCCCCCAGATCGGCCAGCTCCACCAGGGCGGCCAGACCGGCGCCCAGCGCGCCGGCGTACTCACGGGCGCGCTGCACCGCCTCGCGCACCGCCGTGCGGCGGGCCTCGCCGTGCGCGGGCGAATCGGGGCGCAGCGCCCACCAGGGGCCGTCCACCTGGGTCAGCTCCAGATCCGCGAGCCGGGTGGTCAGTTCGCCGAGTGCGGTGAAGTCGCCCAGTTCGGCGGTGAGATGGACACTGCCGTGGTACGCCCGCACCCGCTCGCCGCGCCCGTGCCGGGCCAGCTGGGGGCTGATGGAGAACGCCCCGGTCTCCAGCTTCTCCACCGCGTCCCCATAGGACTTGATCAGCTCCAGCACGGCGGCGTTGCGGCGGGTGAGATCGTCGAGCGCGCCCCGCCGGTCGACACCCCGGGCGCTGACGACGACCCCGATCCTGGCGATCTCCGGGTCCACCTCCAGCCGGGCCTCGCCGATCACGGCGACCCTGGGGGTCTCGGGGGTGCCGTAGGGGGCGGCGGGGGCGGGTGCGTCGGCGGTCACGGAGGGCTCCCTCGTACGGAACGGGTGCGGCCGGACCGGCCGCGTACCGTCCACTCTCGCATCCGGGCGGCGGTGATGTTCCTAGACTCCGGGGGCGAGACGGGTCAGGGGGGTGGACTGGCTCGGCACGGTGGCCGGGGGGCGGCGGTCGACGCCGAAGCTGGTGAAGGCGGTACGGCGCGGCATCGGATACGGCTCCTTGCCGGTGAGCGAGTTGAGGATGGAGGCGCTGCGCCAGGCGGCGAGCCCCAGATCGGGGGCGCCGATGCCGTGGGTGTGCGTCTCGGCGTTCTGCACATAGACCGAGCCGGCCACCGAGGCGTCGAGGAGCAGCCGGAACTCGCTGTCGATCCGGGGGCGGCCGGAGGAGTCCCGGCGCATGTACGGATCGAGTCCGGCGAGCATCGGGCCGGGCGGGCGCTCGCGGTAGCCGGTGGCGAGGACGACGGCCTCGGTGGCGAGGCAGGTGCGGATCGACTGCTGGCGGTGCTCCAGATGGAGCTCGATCCGGGTGGTGGCGATCCGGCCGGCGGTGCGCACGGCGACCCCGGGGGTGAGGACGGCGTCCGGCCAGCCGCCGTCCAGGGTGCGGCGGTACAGCTCGTCGTGGATGGCGGCGATGGTGCGGGCGTCGATGCCCTTGTGGAGCTGCCACTGCCGGGGGATGAGCCGGTCGCGGGTCTGCTCGGGCAGGGCGTGGAAGTAGCGGGTGTAGTCGGGGGTGAAGTGCTCCAGGCCGAGCTTGGAGTACTCCATCGGGGCGAAGGACTCGGTCCGGGCGAGCCAGTGGATGCGCTCGGCCCCGGCGGGGCGCTGCCGGAGCAGATCGAGGAAGATCTCGGCCCCCGACTGGCCCGAGCCGATGACCGTGACATGGCCGGCGGCGAGCAGTTGGGCGCGGTGCGCGAGGTAGTCGCCGGAGTGGATGACCGGGACGCCGGGGGCGTCGGCGAGCGGGCGGAGCGCCTCGGGGATGTACGGCTCGGTGCCCACGCCGAGGACGATGTTGCGGGCGTGGGTGCGGCCGATGGTGTCGTCGCCGCCGTCCGCCGCGAGGTGGGTGAAGTCGACCGTGAAGAGTTCGCGTTCCGGGTTCCAGTGGACCGCGTCGACCCGGTGGCCGAAGTGGATGCCGGGAAGGCTGTCGCTGACCCAGCGGCAGTAGGCGTCGTACTCGGCGCGGTGGATGTGGAAGTTCTGGGCGAAGTAGAAGGGGAAGAGGCGCTCGCGTCCGCGCAGATAGCGCAGAAAGCTCCAGGGGCTCGCCGGGTCGGCGAGGGTCACCAGGTCGGCGAGGAAGGGGACCTGGAGGGTGGCGCCGTCGATCAGCAGTCCCGGGTGCCAGCTGAAGCGGGGGCGCTGTTCGAGGAAGGCGGTGGCGAGGCCGCCGGGGACGCCGTGGGCGAGGGCCGCCAGGGAGAGGTTGAAGGGGCCGAGGCCCACTCCCACGAGGTCATGGGGCTGGTCGGGTTCGGCGGGGGGCATGGCGGTCATCGGGGGTGCTGCCTTCCACGAGTTCGATCAGGCGGTCCAGGTCGCCGGGGGTGGCGTGGGGGTTGAGGAGGGTCGCCTTGAGCCACAGCCGGCCGTCGGCGCGGGCCCGGCCGAGGACGGCGCTGCCGGTGGTGAGCAGGTGCCGGCGGATTCCGGCGATCTGTGCGTCGTCCGCGCCGGTGGGGCGGAAGAGGACGGTGGTGAGGGCCGGGGGTTCGAAGAGCTCCAGCCGGGGGTGGGCGTCGACCAGCGCGGCGAACCGGCGGGCGTGGTCCATCACGGTGTCGATCAGTCGGGCGAGGCCGCTCCGGCCGAGGGCGCGGAGGGTGACGGCGACCTTGAGGATGTCGGCGCGGCGGGTGGTGCGCAGGGAGCGGCCGAGGAGATCGGGGAGGCCGGCCTCGGTGTCGTCGCCGGGGTTGAGGTAGTCGGCGGTGAGGGCGAGCGGGGCGAGGAGGGCGCCGTCGGGGACGGCGAACAGCCCGGCGGGGACGGGCTGCCAGCCGAGCTTGTGCAGATCGAGCGTGACGGAGTGGGCGCGGTCCAGGCCGGTGAGGAGTGGGCGGTGGCGGGGGCTGAGGAGGAGCCCGCCGCCGTAGGCGGCGTCGATGTGGAGTTCGGCGCGGTGGCGGGCGCAGCGGTCGGCGATCTCCGGGAGCGGGTCGATGCGGCCGGTGTCGGTGGAGCCCGCGGTGGCGACGACCAGACAGGGGCCGGGGAGACGGGCCAGGGTGTCGTCGAGGGCGGCGGGGTCGAGGCCGCGGGCGTCGGGGACGGTGAGGGGCTCGGGCAGTCCGAGGAGCCAGGCGGCACGGCGTACGGAGTGGTGGGCGCCGGAGCCGCAGACGACCCGGACGGCGCCGTGCCGCTCCCGGGCGAGGAGCAGGGCGAGCTGGTTGGACTCGGTGCCGCCGGTGGTGACCAGGGCGTCCGGGGCGGGTGCCGCCGGGAAGACCTCGGCGGCGAGGGCGGCGGTGACGAGCCGCTCCAGGGCGGAGGCGGCGGGGGCCTGGTCCCAGGAGTCCAGGGAGGGGTTGAGCGCGGAGACGGCGAGGTCGGCGGCGGCGGCGAGGGCGAGGGGCGGGGTGTGGAGGTGGGCGGCGCAGAGGGGGTGGGCGGGGTCGCAGGCGCCGAGGGCGAGGGTGTGGACGAGGCGGTGGAGGGCCTCGGCGGGGCCGGTGCCGTGTTCGGGGAGGACGGGGGTGGCGGCGGCGAGGACCCGGGCGGCGGTCTCGGCGGGGCCGCCCCGGGGGAGGGGGCCGGCGCGCTCGGTGGCGCCGTCGCGGAGGGCGTGGAGGACGGTGCGGAGGAGGGGGTGGAGGGCGTCGGGTCCGGGGGGGCCTCCGGCGAGGGGGGTGGGGGGCATGCGAGGTCCTTCACCTCCGGTGGGGTCGCCGGGTTCAACGAGGAGCCCCCCTCTTTGGGTGCGGCCCCGCCCCTCGCCCCCGTGCGGTGCGGGACCCCGCGCCCCGGTCGACCCGGAGCAACCCCGGCCCGCCCAGCGGACCCGGCCCGCCCGCTGCCACCCGGTCCGTCCGGCACACCCGGTCCGTCCGACAAACCCAGCCCGTCTGGGGGCACCTCCCAGAGGCAGCTCTGGGGGAGTTTGAGGACGGACCCTGGTCCACAGGTTCCCGCATGCTGCGGGCCACGGTCGGGGGCCAGCCCCCGAACCCCCGCTCCTCAATCGCCGGAGGGGCTGGTTCTTGTGCCTCGGCCCGCCGGCGAAGGTGAGGTGGTGCTGCCCAGCTCGCCGGAGGGGCTGAGGTGGTGCTCCTCAGCCCGCCGGCGAAGGTGAGGTAGTGCGGCTCAGCTCGCCAGCGGGGCTGGTTCTTGTGCCTCGGCCCGCCCGCGAAGGTGAGGTGGTGCGGCTCAGCTCGCCGGCGGGGCTGGTCTTGTTCCTCAGCCCGCCGGCGAAGGTGAGGTGGTGCTCCTCAGCCCGCCGGCGAAGGTGAGGTGGTGCTGCCCAGCTCGCCGGCAGGGCTGGAATTCGGGACTCGGGGCGCCGGAAGGGCTGAGAGGGGTCGCCTCACGCGACGGACGGGCTGAGCGAGGGCTACGGGGGTTCGCCTCGCAGGGCGGATGGGCTCGGCTCGGGGGTCAGGGGGTCAGGGGGTCAGGGGGTGCGGATGGTGAGGGCTCGGCGGAGGTCGTCGAGTTGGTCGGCGAGGCGGCGGTGGAGCGCCGGGATCATCTCCGTGTCGCGCAGACACCGCTCCCCCAGGGCCAGGGTCTCCGCGTCCACCGCGTGGAGGGGGAAGGCGTGGCGCGCCGCCGCGTCCGCCAGCGCCGGGCCCCGGCGGGCCGCCAGCTCGACGGCCGCGGGGTAGAAGCGCGGGATGTACTCCCGTACCAGCTCGGCCTGCTCCGGCTGCCAGAACCCCTGGGCCGTCGCCGTGAAGAGGTAGTTGGAGAGCGTGTCCGAGCCGAACAGCAGCTCCCAGGCCGCCGCCTTCGCCTCCGGGTCGGGCAGCGCGGCGCGGCAGCGGGCCGCGCCCTCGCGGCCCGTGGCGCTGGGGTCCAGCTCCAGCTCCGCGGCGATGGCGCGCTCGTCGGTCGCGCCGAGGACGGCGAGGCGGTGGAGGATGCGCCAGCGCAGCTCCGGGTCCAGCTCGGGCCCGCCGGTCACACTGCCGTCGGAGAGCCACTCCTGGATGGTCTCGGGCTGGGCCGCGGCGGCGATGCAGTGGCGTACGGCGATCAGCCGCAGCCCGCTGTCGCTGCCGTCCTCCGTGCGGCGCATCAGCGCCCGGCAGATCTCCCGGATCGCGCGGAGGGCCGCGGGCCGCTCCTCGGCGGGCACATACCGCTCGGCGATCTGACCCGCCGCGAACCCCAGCACCCCCTGCACGACCGCGAGATCCGTCTCGCGCGGCAGATGCGCGCTCGCGGCCTCCAGATAGGCGGTGGGGGCGAGTTCGCCGTCGCGGACCATGTCACGGGCCGCGTTCCAGACGACCGCGCGGGTCAGCGGGTCGGGGATGCGGGAGAGGATGCGTACGGCGGTGGTCCAGGAGCCCTCGTCGAGGCGGATCTTGGCGTAGGTGGTGTCGTTGTCGTTGAGGACGACGAGGGCCGGCCGGCGCCCGGGCCGGCTGTCGGGGCCGGTCAGCGGGAGGTCCAGCTCGAAGCGGTCGCGCGGGACGACCCGCTCGGGGTCCACCGGGTCGACGTCGTAGGCGCCGACGGCGACGCGGTGCGGCCGGCTGCCCTCCCGCTCGACGCTCAGCTGCCAGGTGCCGCCGGACTCGGTGACCGACGGCCTCAGGGTGTCGGCGGAGGTGGTGCGCAGCCAGCTCTCCGCCCAGGTGTGCACATCGCGGTCGGTGGACTGGGCGAGGGAGTCGATGAAGTCGGCGAGGGTGGCGTTGCCGAAGCGGTGCCGGGCGAAGTGGGTGTTGATCCCGGCGAGGAAGTCCTTCTCGCCCATCCAGGTCACGAGCTGCCGCAGCGCGGAGGCGCCCTTGGCGTAGGAGATGCCGTCGAAGTTGAGCAGCGCGGCGGCGGTGTCGGGGACGGCGTCCGGGTCGGGGGCGACGGGGTGGGTGGAGGGCCGCTGGTCGGCGTCGTACCCCCAGCCCTTGCGGTTGACCGCGAAGTCCACCCAGGTGTCGGTGAAGCGGGTGGCCTCGGTGAGGATCTGGAACCCCATGTACTCGGCGAAGGACTCGTTCAGCCAGAGGTCGTCCCACCAGACCATGGTGACGAGGTCGCCGAACCACATATGGGCCATCTCGTGGGCGATGACCACGGCCCGGGTCTGCCGTTCGGTGTCGGTGACGGCCGAGCGGAAGACGAACTCGTCCCGGAAGGTGACCAGCCCGGGGTTCTCCATCGCGCCCGCGTTGAACTCGGGGACGAACGCCTGGTCGTAGGAGTCGAAGGGGTAGGGCTCCTCGAACTTCTCGTGGTAGCGGTCGTAGCACTGGCGGGTGATGTCGAGGATCTCCTCGGCGTCCGCGTCGAGGTGCTCGGCGAGGGAGCGGCGGCAGTGCAGGCCGAAGGGCAGCCCGGCGTGCTCGGTGCGCACCGAGTGCCAGGGCCCGGCGGCGACGGCGACCAGATAGGTGGAGAGCGGCGGGGTGGGGGCGCAGGTCCAGGTGCCGTCGCCGTGGTCGGTGGCGATGCCGTTGCCGAGGACGGTCCAGCCCCGCGGCGCCTTCACGGTCAGCTCGAAGACGGCCTTGAGGTCGGGCTGGTCGAACGCGGCGAAGACCCGCTGGATGTCGTCGAGGAAGAGCTGGGTGTAGACATAGACCTCACCGTCGCTGGGGTCGGTGAAGCGGTGCATCCCCTCCCCCGTGCGGGAGTAGCGCATGTCCGCCTCGACGCTCAGGGTGTGCTCGCCCGCGCTCAGCGCGGTGAGCGGGTAGCGGTTGCCCTCCAGGAGGGCGGGGTCGAGGGACTGTCCGTCCAGCGTGAGGGAGTGCAGTACGGCCGGCTTCAGCTCGACGAAGGTGTCCCCGTCCGCGCGGGCGGTGAAGTGTATGACGCTGCGGGAGCCGAAGACCTCTTCCCCGGTGGCCCCGGTGGCGGACGGATCGGGAGGAACTTCGGCCCCTGTGGTCAGATCGAGGTCGATCGTGTACCGGTGGACGTCGAGAAGCCGGGCACGGTGCTGCGCTTCGTCGCGCGTGAGTACGGACATGGGGGCCATGCTGCCTGATGAGAGCCGTCGAGCACACGGGGTGGGGGTTGCGCTCTGAGCGCACGGGCACCCGCCGGGCGCTCAGGCGTGGTAATCCGGATCGGGTGCGTCCGGATTGGCGGCGATCGTCTCATGGTGCCGGATGACCTCGGCGATGATGAAATTGAGCAGTTTCTCCGCGAATGCCGGGTCCAGCCTGGCGCTCTCGGCGAGCTGGCGCAGCCGCTCGATCTGGCGGGCCTCGCGCTCCGGGTCCGCGGGCGGCAGCTGGTGGTGTGCCTTGAGCCGGCCGACCTGCTGGGTGCACTTGAAACGCTCGGCGAGCATATGGACGACGGCGGCGTCGATGTTGTCGATGCTCCCGCGCAGCCGGTCCAGCTCCGCCCGTACGTCTGTGTCGATGTCCCTGGTGGTCATGGATGCCGAGCTTACGGGCAACGGGTGGGGATCGTCGGAGGGTGGTCGGGATGCGGGACGCGGTCGCTCCATCCGCCGGGGACGGCGCGCCCCTGCTGGCGGCGGAAGCGGATGGGCGCGGTCCCGACCCGGCGGGTGAAGAGCCGGGAGAAGTAGGCCGGGTCCTCGTAGCCCACCCTCCGGGCGACGGCGGCGACCGGCAGCTCGGTGGCGGCGAGGAGTTCCTTGGCGCGGCCGAGGCGGATGGAGAGCAGATAGTCCTTGGGGCTGCATCCCGCGCCCCGGCGCACCGCGGCGCGCAGCTCGGCCGCGGTCATCCGGTGGCGGGCGGCGTGCTCGGCGACGGAGAGCGGGAGGAAGGCGTCGCGGGCGAGCGCGGAGAGGACGGGGTCGCCGGCGGGGTTGGTGTCGGCGCGGGCCCGGCGGAGCGCGACCAGCAGCTCGTGGACGGCGGCGGCGGTCTCGACCTCCAGGAGCGGATTGCCCCGGCGGGCGGCGCGGGCTATCCGGCCGATGGCGGCGCGCGGCCCGGCCGTGTCGGAGAGCGGGACGACGGCGCGGTCGGTGTCGATGTAGCCCAGCTCGGTGTAGGTGGCGGTGGCGGGTCCGTCGAAGTCGACGAAGCTCTCGTCCCAGCCGCCGGGGTCGGGGCCGTAGTGGTGGGGCACCCCGGGGGTGATCCAGATCAGGGCGGGCGCGGTGACGCCGGTGCGCCGTCCGTCGGGGGTGCGGAACCAGCCGTGCCCGGCGCTGATGACGACGGCGACATGGTGGTCGAGGGTGCGGGGGCCGACGGTGGGGAGGGCGCCGTGCTGGAGCCCGACGCCGAGACAGACCAGGCCGAGGCGGCGGTGGACGGGTCCGGGGGTGAAATAGCGCATCCAGGTGTGGTACATCCGTTCGCTGCCCTTACTCCGTCGTCCCGCCCGAGTTGTGTCCAAACAGCGCCGATCTTTGTCCATGGACCGGTCCGCCGCCAGAGGCCGATGGTGGTGGGATGGCGGAAATCAGCAGGGACAGCGAGAGCGGCAGAGGCACGGGCAGCGGCACGGGCGGTGGGACCGGGACCGGCACCGGCACCGGCACCGGGACCGGCGGTGGCAGTGGGACCGGGACCGGGACCGGCGGTGGCGCGGACTTCCGGGTGGGTGCGTCGGACTTCCTTCTGGACGGGCGGCCGGTGCGGCTGCTGTCGGGGGCGCTGCACTACTTCCGGGTGCACGAGGGGCAGTGGGACCACCGGCTGGCGATGCTGCGCGCGATGGGCCTCAACTGCGTGGAGACCTATGTCCCCTGGAACCTCCACGAGCCCGCGCCCGGGGAGTTCTCCGACCCGGGGGCGCTCGGCCGGTTCCTGGACGCGGCCCGGCGGGCCGGGCTGTGGGCCATCGTCCGGCCGGGTCCGTACATCTGTGCCGAGTGGGAGAACGGCGGGCTGCCGCACTGGGTGACCGGCGCGCTGGGGCGCCGGGTGCGGACCGGGGACGCCGAGTACCTCGGCCATGTGGAGCGCTGGTTCCGGGCGCTGCTGCCCCAGGTGGTGGAGCGGGGGATCGACCGGGGCGGTCCGGTGCTCATGGTGCAGATCGAGAACGAGTACGGGAGCTGGGGCAGCGACCAGCGCTATCTGCGGCGGCTGGTGGAGCTGGTGCGGGAGTGCGGGGTGCGGCTGCCGCTCTTCACCTCGGACGGGCCCGAGGACCACATGCTGACCGGGGGTTCGGTGCCGGGGGCGCTGGCGACGGTGAACTTCGGCTCGGGCGCGCGGGGGGCCTTCGAGATCCTCCGCCGCCACCAGCCCGGGGGTCCGCTGATGTGCATGGAGTTCTGGTGCGGCTGGTTCGACCACTGGGGCGAGCAGCACGGGGTGCGGGACGCGCGGGACGCGGCGGGCGCGCTGCGGGAGATCCTGGAGTGCGGTGCCTCGGTGAACATCTACATGGCGCACGGCGGCACCAGCTTCGGCGGCTGGGCGGGGGCGAACCGCGCGGGGGACGTCCAGGACGGCGCGCTGGAGCCGACGGTGACCTCGTACGACTACGACGCGCCGATCGACGAGGCGGGGCGGGCGACGGAGAAGTTCTGGCAGTTCCGCGAGGTGCTGTCGGCGTACGCGGACGGCCCGCTCCCCGAGGTGCCGCCGGCCCCGCCGGTGCTGGCCGAGCCGGCGGGCATCCGGCTCACCGGGTGGGCGCCGCTGGGCACGGTGATCGACACCCTCGGCGACCCCGAGACCGGGGGCCGGGTGCCGCCCGTCTTCGAGGAGCTGGGCGTCGACCGGGGCCTGGTGCGCTACCGCGTCCGGGTGCCGGGCCCGAGGCAGCCCTATCCGCTGCGGGCGGCCGGTCTGCGGGACCGGGCGGTGGTGTACGTCGACGGGGTGCGGGCCGGGGTGCTGAGCGAGGACCACGAGACGCTGCCGGAGCCGGTGCCGGGCCCGGCCGAGGTCGAGCTGTGGGTGGAGTCGCTGGGCCGGGTGAACTACGGCCCCCGTGTCGGCGAGCCGAAGGGGATCACCGGCGGGCTGCTCCACGAGCGGCAGTATCTGCACGGCGTACGCGCTCGCGGGCTGCGGCTGGCGGCCTTCGGGACCGAGGCGGTGGCGCGGGTGCCCTTCCGGGCGCCGGAGAGCGGTGCGGCCGGTCTGTACCGGGGTTCGGTGACGGTGTACGCGCCCGGTGACACCCGGCTGAGCCTTCCCGGCTGGAACCGGGGGTTCGTCTGGGTCAACGGCTTCTGTCTGGGCCGGTACTGGTGGGTGGGGGCGCAGGAATCGCTCTTCGTGCCGGGTCCGGTGCTGCGGGAGGGCGAGAACGAGGTGTGGGTGCTGGAGCTGGAGGAGGCCGGGGCCGTGGTGTCGCTGGGGTGAGCGGGCCGTGACGGACCCCGCCCGTCCGCCGGAAGGGGGGAAGCGGCGGACGGGCGGGGCCGGGGCGGCCCGCAGGGGCGGCGGGCCGGTCCAGGGGGTCCGGTCCGGAGAGGGCCGGTCCAGGGGGTCCGGTCCGGAGAGGGCCGGTCCAGGGGGTCCGGTCCGGAGAGGCCCGGTCCGGAGAGGGCCGGTCCGGAGAGGGCCGGGGCTGGAGAGGGCCGGTCCGGAGAGGGCCGGGGCTGGAGAGGGCCGGGGCTAGAGTTCCCGGACCTCGAAGGTGTCGAGGACGAACTCCGACTTCCCGGCGTCCCCGGTCTTGCGCAGGCCCACCCAGGTCTCGCCCTCGCCGGGCGCCGTGAACTCGTACTCCCACACGGTCGGCGCGGTCGCCACCGGGATCGGTTCCCGGGACAGCTCGCGGTCGTCGGCGCCGGTGATCCAGGCGTACTGGCCCGCGTGCTCGTTCTCGTACCGGAAGCTCACCCGGTACCGCTTCCCCGGTTCGAACCGGACGGTGTGCTGGACGGTCCGGTAGACGAGGCCCTTGTTCTCGCCGCGCGACTTGAGGGACTCGGTGCCGTCGATGACATCGTCGATCGCCTTGCCGTTCCAGCCGCGCTGGGTGAAGGGGGCGTGGCGCTGGGCGATATGGGTGCGGGGGTCGGTCGCGCCGCCCGCGTCGCCCTTGACGAAGACGCCCCAGCCCTGGGGAACGTTCTCGAAGTCCTCGTAGGCGAGGGTGCCCGCCCCGCGGGCCGGTTTCGCCGGGACGACGCGTACGTTGTCGAAGCGGACCCGGGCGGTGCCCGGCCCCGCGCGCAGGGCGAGATGGACCGGGCCGCCGCCCTCCGGGACGGTGAAGTGGGTGAACATCCGCTGGAAGCGGGTGCCGTGCTTGCGGTCCGCCGCGACGAAGTTGCCCGCCGTGGAGACGTCGGTCCAGTTCACCGCCCGTACCCCGTCGGCGGTACGGATCTCCAGACTCGCCCGGCGCCGCTCCCCCGCCCGCTCCCCCACCTCGACCTGGACGGAGGCGGCGTAGGTACCGGGCCGCAGCCGGTCCAGGCGCTGGCCGGCCGAGGCCGCCGCGCCGGCCGCGATCACCAGTTCGTAGTCGCCGAGCGCGCTCAGCTCGACCGACGCGGGGCCGGTGACCCGCCAGCCGTCCAGGGAGCCGGAGTGGAAGCCGGGGTCGTGGAGCCCGGTCGCCTCGCCCCAGCCGGGGTCGCCGACGGCGCGGGCGCGGGTGCGGTGGACGACGTACGGCTGGTCGGCCTCGGCCTCGATGGTGACCCGGCCGGACCGGACCCGCAGCTCCCTCTCGTACACCCGGCCCTGGTCGGTGAGGCGGTAGAGCACCACCGTCGACGCGCCCGACCAGCCGCGCGGCAGCCGCCAGGTGCTGCTGCCGCCGGCCGGGTTGTAGTGGTAGAGCCGGGAGGGGTCGGCCGCCCGGCGCGGCTCCCAGGGGAGGAGATAGGTGCCGCCCTCGTACACCGGCCGCCCGTCGGTCTCGATCCGGCGGACGCCGCCGGTGTCGGAGACGGAGACCGCGCCGGGGCCGAAGAAGGTGATCTCGTGGTCGGTCCAGCGCTTGATGGGATGGGCCTGGAGGTACTTCGCGGGCAGCGAGTCCGTCCAGATCAGCCGGTAGAAGGTGTTCCAGTCGGTCTTGCCGACCCAGCCCTCGAAGTTCCCGGTGCGCGGGATGCCCAGCAGGGTGGGCCACTTGTCGGCGAAGACGTCCTTCTGGTGGTTGCGGATGAAGCGGATGAGCCGGGAGTTGATCCCGCGCGAGGAGTCGGGGCCGTAGTCGACCTCGGTGGCCCAGTGCGCCCAGAGCGCGGAGCGCTCCAGTCCGTGGCCCCACTCGGTGGTGATCTGCCAGCCCTGTTCGCGCAGCGCCCGCTGGAGCCGGTCCGAGGTCCAGCCGGACTCGCGGAAGACATCGATGTAGAGCATGTTCAGCGCGGGGTCGGTCTCGGCCCGCAGAGCGGCGAAGCGGCGGACGATGTCGCCGCTGATCAGATCGCGCCGCTGGTCGATGCGGTAGGACTGGTCCAGCCAGTCCCACTGCTCGTTCCTCTTGTCGACGAGGGTCTCGGAGAAGGCGTTGGCGACCGGGTAGGACTCGGTGGCGTTCACATGGACACCGAAGTCGCTGCCCCAGGCGCGGCCCTCGCGGAGCAGGGTGTTCAGGTCGGCGAGGCCGCCCGCGCGCTTGTTGTGGTTGCCCGCGTAGTCGGGGTGGGCCGAGTCGTGGCCCTCGGACTGGTAGCCCTTGAGCAGGGTGTACTGGCGCAGGCCGTCCGTCGCGAGGGAGATCCGCTTCACCTGGTCGAGGGTGGCGAGATGGGGGTTGGTGGCCTGGGAGGCGAAGTTGAAGGGGATGTGCGGGACCACCCGCAGATGCTGCTGCTCGGCGCCGAGCGGGTCGGTCATGATGTCCCGGAAGGCGATGGCCGCGTCCTGCCAGTCCACGACCCCGTCGCCGTTGCGGTCGCCGGTGATCACCACGGTGGCGTACGGGAGGGGCTCGACCGCTCCGACGGGTGAGCCGGCCGCGCGGTGGGTCCACTGCCCGGGGGCGAGCCGGGCCGTGACCAGGCCGTCCCGGACGACCGTCTGGCGCATCAGCCGGCCGTTGTCCCAGGTGGTGCCGGACGCGCTGTCGGGCTTGTCCCAGACGGTGTTGGTCTCGATCGCGCCGCCGAGCCGGTCGTGGGAGAGGACCGCGTAGGCGCAGCCGGTGGGCCCCGGCTCGGCCGGGGTGTCCGGGGCGAGCCGGATCAGGGTGTCGCCGCTGGCCGCCTTGTCCAGCTGGACGCGGGCGGCGAGCAGGGTCGCGCCCGGCTGGTCGTGGCGTACGGACAGCAGGGCGAGCGACGGGATCTGGAGGGTGCCCACGCGCAGCGCCCCGGTGTCCGCGATCCGGGTGACACGCCAGTGGACGGCGCGGCCGTCGACGCGGATCTCGACATCGATCTCGGTGGGCCCGAAGGAGAGGGTGTACGCGACCCGGTCGCGCCGGGCTCTCGCGGTGACCCTGCCGGGGGTGTGGGCGGTGGAGTCGATCAGCACGGAGGTGATCGGCTCCTCCTGCCCGTACAGCATCGCTCCGCTGTCGCGGTCGGTGTACGAGACGATGCGCGGGAAGCCGCTGTCGACGCGGACCTCCAGCTCGGGCGAGCGGAGGACGGTCTCGGCCCGGGAAGCCGCGATCGCGTCCGCCGGGGTGCCGGCGGCGACGGCCGCGCCGGCCAGGGCGGTCGCGGCCACCACGGTCCTGCGGCTGGGACCGGCATCGCTTGCGTACACGCTCGTCCTCCTCGGTGACGGGGATGTCGTACACCGACAATCTCCGCCGGGCGGGGGAGTACGCCCATGGACAAAGCGGGGGCAGGTGTTGGACTAAAGCGCCCTCGCACCCGCCCCCGCCGTCACGGCGTCACCGCGTCACCGCGGGTCCGTCAGAGGGTCGCGGCCGCGGACTTGATCTGCGCGGCGAAGTGCGAGACCTGGGTGTAGACACCGGGGTAGTTGGGGCGGGCGCAGCCCTGGCCCCAGCTCACGATGCCGACCTGGACCCAGGCGTTGGCGTTGTCCCGGCGGAACATCGGGCCGCCGGAGTCGCCCTGGCAGGTGTCGACACCGCCCTGGGGCAGACCGGCGCAGATCTCCTCGGCGGCGACCAGGCCCGGGTAGGAGCTGCGGCAGGAGGCGTCCGAGACGAACGGGACGGTGGCCTTGAGCAGGTAGCGCTGCTGGGCGCCGCCCTCACGGGCCGCTCCCCAGCCGGCGACGGTGAAGGTGCCGCTGTCGTAGGCCGTGGTCTCGGCGATGTTCAGGGTGGGCAGGTTGATCGGCGTGGCGAGCTTGATCAGGGCCCAGTCCTTGCCGGTCCCGTTGTAGCCGGGGGCCTGGAGGACCTTGGTGGAGCGGACCCGTATCGCACTGGTGCTGTTGAGGTCCACGACTCCGGCGGTGGCGGTGATGCTGGTGTTGTTGCCGGAGCCGCTCACACAGTGGGCCGCGGTCAGGACGATCTGCTGCGTGAGCAGAGAGCCGCCACAGCCCATGGAGAGCCGCACCATGAAGGGGAACTCGCCCTGCGCGGCACGGGTGCCGCCGACGACGGGCGGGGCGGCCGCGGTGGCGGCGGGGGTGTCGGCCGGGGTGGCGGCGCCGGCGGTGGCGGGGGTGACACTGACGGCGGCGGCAGCCATGGCCGCGCCGATGACAGCGAATCTCTTGAACGTGCGGATGAGCTTCAACGGCCTGCCCTTCGTGGGGGGTTGAGGTGTCTGGCCCGCGCCGGTCCCCGACAGGGAACATCACTCCCTGACATGAGCCCGACAAGGCGTGATCGGGATTATGGGGAGTGAGCGGGGCGCGCCACAAGCATCAGATTTCGGCCAAGGTCGTCGGGGTCCGCCGTAGAGTTGGAGCGGGCCGCGGACCGTCGTACAGGGGGTGCGGAGAACGTGGTGTCGAAGGACAGCGGGGTCGAGCACGGCTTCCCGCACCTGGAGACCGTGCGGGCGGCGGTCACGGCGCTCTACCGGCGCGTCTCGCCGGAAGGGGTGCTCTCGTACGCGCCCAGCGTGCCGCCGGCCGATGTCGCCTTCTCCGACGGGGACGATCTCCATCTCGGGGCGCAGTCGGTGGCGCGGGCGCTGGTGCGGCATCTGCGGCTGCCGGACGCGCGGATGATCATCAGCTTCCGGGAGATGGAGCACGCGGCGAGCGTGGAGCTGACGGCGGGACCGGAGTACTTCATCGAGCTGAACGACCGCTTCCGGGGGCATCGGCGGGATGTGGGGGCGGCGCTGGCGCACGAGATCACCCATGTGCTGCTGCACCGGCTGGATCTCTCCTTTCCCGGGACCCGGGAGAACGAGATCCTCACCGACACCGTGACGACCTATCTCGGGGCGGGGTGGCTGCTGCTCGACGCCTTCCGGGAGGACCGGCTGACCAGCCAGAAGCTGGGGTATCTCACTCCGGAGGAGTTCGGCTATGTGCTGGCCGAACGGGCGCTGGTGTTCGGGGAGGACCCGTCGCCGTGGTTCACCAGCCCGCAGGGGTACACCGCGTACACGAAGGGCCGCGCCCGCGCGCTGCGGGACGCGCGCCGCCCCCCGCTGACGACGGCGGGGTGGGCGGCGCGGCACCGGTACGCGAGGGACCGGCGGGCGGGGGTGGCTTCGGCGGGGGCGGGGTACGCGTTCGAGCGGGGGCGGGTGCTGTTCGGGTGTCCGACCTGCCATCAGCGGATTCGGGTGGGGGTGGGGGTGCGGGGGAGGGTGCGGTGCGGGGTCTGCCACTCGATCCTCGACTGCGAGACCTGAAGAACCCCGCCGGGGTCTGCGGCACCTGGGCGCCCTGGCCTCGCGCGGAGCCGCCCCGCCGGGGCCGGGCACACCCCTGCCTCGCTGGGGGCCGAGCACACCCCCGCCCCGCCGAGGCCCGAGGCACCACATCCAGCCCCACGAGGGGCCGAGCACACCCCCGCCCCGCCGAGGGCCGAGGCACCACATCCAGCCCCGCCGGCGTTTGAGGCGCGGGGGTCCGGGGTCTTCGGGGTCAGGGGGTGGGGGTGCTGCCGTACGGGGGGAGAGGAGGAGGGGTCGTGGAGAGGAGGGTGCGGGCGGTGGCCCCGGCCGACTCGGGCGTCCAGCGCGCGGGCGCCTCGGCGGAGGCCCCCCGGCGCCACCCCTCCATCACCGTCACCCTCCCCCCCTCCACCTCGAACACCCTCCCCGTCACCCCCTCACTCCCCCCCGACCCCAACCACACCACCAGCGGCGACACATCCTCCGGCAGCCCCCGCAACCCCGCGAACCCCCCCTCGGTCATCCGGGTCCGCGCCGCCGGGGCGATCGCGTTGACCCCGACCCCGTACCGCCCCAGCTCCGCCGCCGCGACCAGCGTCAGGGCGACGATCCCGGCCTTGGCGGCGGAGTAGTTGCCCTGCCCCACACTCCCCAGCAGCCCCGCCCCGGAGGTCGTGCCGATCACCCGGGCCGCGGCCGGGCGCCCGGCCCGGGTCTCGGCGCGCCAGTGCGCGGCGGCGTGCTTGAGCGGGAGGAAGTGGCCCCGCAGATGCACCCGCACCACCGCGTCCCAGTCGTCCTCCGTCAGATTCACCAGCATCCGGTCCCGCAGGAATCCCGCGTTGTTGACCAGGGTGTCCAGCCGCCCATAGGTCTCCAGAGCGGTGGCGATCAGTGAGGACGCCCCCTCGGCGGTGGCGATGTCCCCGCCGTGGGCGACCGCCCGTCCTCCCGCCGCCTCGATCTCCGCGACCACCTCGCGCGCGGGCGCGTCCGACGCCCCCGCCCCGTCGAGGGCGGCGCCCAGGTCGTTGACGACGACCGCGGCCCCCTCGGCGGCGAACGCCAGGGCGTGGGCCCGCCCGAGCCCCCGGCCCGCGCCCGTCACCACGACCACCCGGTTCGCGCAGATACCCGTCATCTCAGCCCTCCTGAGGGGATGTCGCGGCGTCGAGGAAGGCGGGGCGCTCCCCGCCGCCGTGCAGATGCAGTGCGGCCCCGCTGATGTAGGCCGCGCGTCCGGAGGCGAGGAAGACCGCCGCGTCCCCCGCCTCCGACGGCTCGGCCAGCCGCCCCAGCGGGACCGTGCGGCCGACCGCCGCGACACCGCTCCCGTCGCCGTAGTGCCGTGCGGACCGTTCGGTGCGGACCATCCCGAGCACCAGGGTGTTGACCCGCACCTCCGGCGCCCACTCCACCGCCATCGAACGGGCCAGGCTCTCCAGACCGGCCTTGGCGGCGCCATAGGCCGCCGACCCGGGCGACGGCCGGCCGCCGCTGACGCTGCCGACCATCACCACCGAGCCGCGCGCCGCCCGCAGATGCGGCCGGGCGGCGAGGGAGGCGGTGAGCGGTGCGACCAGGTTGAGCTGGATCACCCGGGCGTGGCGCTCGGCCCCGGCGTCGGCGAGCAGCCGCCGGGGGGTGCCGCCGGCGTTGTTGACCAGGGTGTCCAGCCGTCCGTACCGCTCGGCGACCGTGGCGAAGAAGGACTCCACGGCGGCCGGGTCGCGCAGATCGAGCGGGAGGAACACGGCGCCCGGCAGGGGTTCCTCGGGCGGTCTGCGGGCACAGACCACCACCCGGGCGCCCGCCCGCAGGAAGGCGCGGGCGATGCCCGCGCCGACCCCGCGCGTCCCGCCGGTGACGACGGCGACCCTCCCGTCCAGCTCCATCGGCTGCTACCTTCCTCACCTAACAAATGTTTGGTGGAAAGGTAGCTGATCCTGTCATGGGTGTCTCCACCACGGACGCGGCCGATGGCGTGCGCGTCGTCACGGCCGACTATCCGCCCGTCAACGCCCTCCCGGTGAGCGGCTGGCACGACCTCGCGGAAGCGGTCCGCGCCGCGGGCCGGGACCCGGCGATCCGCTGTGTCGTCCTGGCGGCGGCGGGCCGCGGCTTCAACGCGGGCGTGGATATCAAGGAGATCCGGCGCGACCCCGGGCAGGGCGCGCTGCTGGGCGCCAACCGGGGCTGCGCCGAGGCGTTCGCCGCGGTGTACGAGTGCGAGGTGCCGGTCGTCGCCGCCGTCCAGGGCTTCTGCCTCGGCGGCGGGGTGGGGCTCGCCGGGAACGCGGACGCGATCGTCGCCGCCGACGACGCCGTCTTCGGGCTGCCGGAGCTGGACCGGGGCGCGCTGGGCGCGGCCACCCATCTGGCCCGGCTGGTCCCCGGGCATCTGATGCGCGCCCTCTACTACACCTCGCGGACCGCGACCGCCGCCGAACTCCGCGCCCACGGCTCGGTGTGGCGGGTGGTTCCGCGCGAGGACCTGGCCGGGGCGGCGCTGGCGCTGGCCGGGGAGATCGCCGCCAAGGACGGCACCCTGATCCGGCTGGCCAAGGCCGCCATCAACGGCATCGACCCGGTCGATGTGCGCCGCAGCTACCGGTACGAGCAGGGGTTCACCTTCGAGGCGGCGCTCAGCGGGGCGGCCGGCCGGGTCCGGTCCGCCTTCGGGGCGCCCGGACCGTCCGGCCGCGGGGAGGGGGCATGACCGACAAGACCATGACGCCCGAGGCGGCCGTGGGGCGGCTGCGCAGCGGCATGACCATCGGCATCGGCGGCTGGGGTTCGCGCCGCAAGCCGATGGCGCTGGTCCGGGCGCTGCTGCAGTCCGCGGTCACCGATCTGACCGTGGTCTCCTGCGGCGGCCCGGACGTCGGCATGCTCGCCGCCGCCGGCCGCGTCCGCCGGCTGGTCACCCCCTTCGTCACCCTGGACTCCATCCCCCTGGAGCCGCACTACCGGGCCGCCCGCGAGCGCGGCGGCCTCGCGCTGACGGAGATTGACGAGGCCATGTTCCTGTCAGGGCTGCGGGCCGCCGCCGGCCGGCTGCCGTTCCTGCCGGTGCGGGCCGGGCTCGGGTCGGACGTGATGCGGGTCAACCCGGAGCTGCGGACGGTGGTCTCGCCGTACGAGGACGGCGAGGAGTTCGTCGCGGCGCCCGCGCTGCGGATGGACGCCGCCCTGGTCCACCTCAACCGGGCCGACCGGCTCGGCAACGGCCAGTACCTGGGCCCCGACCCCTACTTCGACGATCTCTTCTGCGAGGCGGCGGAGAGCGCCTATCTCTCCTGCGAGGAGCTGGTGGACTCCTTCGCGGGCGCCGTGCCGCAGACCCTGCTGGTCAGCCGGCACTCGGTGACCGGGGTCGTCCGGGCCCCGAACGGCGCCCACTTCACCTCCGGCGCGCCCGACCACGGCCGGGACGAGTCCTTCCAGCGGATGTACGCGGCCACCCCCTGGGAGGAGTTCGCCGGACGGTTCCTCACCGGGGACGAGCACGCCTACCAGTCGGCCGTCCGTACCTGGCACGAGGAGAACAGCCGATGAGCGCGGAAGCCGTCACCCGGGCCGAGCACTGTGTCATCGCCTGCGCCGAGGCCTGGCGCGGCGCCGGTGAGGTGCTGGCGAGCCCCATGGGCGCGATTCCGTCGATCGCCGCACGGCTCGCCCGTGCCACCTTCTCCCCCGATCTGCTGCTCACCGACGGCGAGGCGATGCTGCTCGGCGCCGACGGGGAGGTGGAGGGGTGGCTTCCGTACCGCCGTCATCTGACCATGGTCAGCGGCGGGCGGCGGCACGTGATGATGGGCGCGAGCCAGATCGACCGCCACGGCAACCAGAACATCTCCTGCGTCGGCGACTGGGAACGGCCCGCCCGCCAGCTGCTCGGGGTGCGCGGGGCCCCCGTCAACACCCTCAACAACCCGGTCAGCTACTGGGTACCCCGGCACTCGACCCGGGTGTTCGTGGCGGAGGTCGACGTGGTGTGCGGGGTGGGGTACGACCGGGCCGCGGCGGCCGGGCCCAGCGCCACCCGCTACCACCGCATCGCCCGCGTCGTCTCCGACCTCGGCGTCTTCGACTTCGCCACCCCCGACCGCTCGATGCGCCTCGCCTCGCTCCACCCCGGGGTGACGGCGGAGCGGGTGAGGGAGTCGACCGGGTTCCCGCTGACGGTGCCGGCGGACGTCCCGTACACCCGCGACCCCACGGCCGGTGAGCTGCGGCTGATCCGTGAGGTCCTCGATCCGGACGGGGTGCGCGAGCGCGAGGTCGGGGCGGTGCGGTAGATGGAGACGGCGCTCACCGCGCTGACCGGGGTACGGCATCCGGTGGTGCAGACCGGAATGGGGTGGGTGGCCGGGCCCCGGCTGGTCTCCGCCGCGGCGAACGCGGGCGCGCTCGGCATCCTCGCCTCGGCGACGATGACCACCGGGGAGCTGCGGAGCGCGGTGCGCGAGGTGAGGTCCCGCACTCCCGCGCCCTTCGGGGTGAATCTGCGCGCGGACGCGGCGGACGCGCGGGAGCGGGTACGGATCGTCGTCGAGGAGGGCGTACGGGTGGCGTCGTTCGCGCTGGCGCCCTCGCGGGAGCTGATCGCCGAACTGAGGGACGCGGGCGTGGTGGTGATCCCGTCGGTCGGGGCGCGGCGGCACGCGGAGAAGGTGGCCGCGTGGGGCGCGGACGCGGTGATCGTGCAGGGCGGGGAGGGCGGCGGCCACACCGGGGAGGTGGCGACGACGGTGCTGCTGCCGCAGGTGGTGGACGCGGTCTCCATCCCGGTGATCGCGGCCGGCGGTTTCCGGGACGGCCGTGGTCTGGTGGCGGCACTGGCGCTGGGCGCGGCGGGGGTGGCGATGGGCACCCGTTTCCTGCTCACCTCCGACTCGACGGTGCCGGACGCGGTGAAGGCGCGGTATCTGGCGGCGACGGTACGGGATGTGACGGTGACCCGGGCCGTGGACGGGCTGCCGCACCGGATGCTCCGTACCGACCTGGTGCGCTCGCTGGAGGGACACGGCCGCGCGAGGACCCTGTTGCGGGCGGTGCGGCACGCGGCGTCGTTCCGGCGGCTCTCGGGGCTGACCTGGGCGGGGATGGTGCGGGACGGGGTGGCGATGAGGCGCGGGAGGGGGCTGAGCTGGGGGCAGGTGCTGATGGCAGCGAACGCGCCGATGCTGTTGCGCGCGGCGATGGTGGAGGGGCGGGCGGATCTGGGGGTGATGGCCTCCGGCCAGGTGGCGGGGGTGATCGGGGATCTGCCGAGCTGCGCGGAGCTGGTGGAGGGGATGGTGGCGGACGCGGAGGCGGTCATCAGAAGCCTCCCCGCCTGCTGACCGCCCCCGCTCTCCCCGCGCACCCGCGCGACCCGGTCCTGTGCGGCGCGGGGTCCGTCCTCGCCCCTCCCGGAGCTGCCTGCCTCTGGGAGGTGCCCCCGGACGGGCTGAAATGGCCCGACCCACCCATGACGCGGGGGCGCGCCCAGCCAGCCCCTCCGACGATTGGGCCGCACCCCTCAGCCCCTCCGGTAATTGGGCCGCCACCCCCAGCCCCTCCGGCGATTGAGGAGCGGGGCTCGGGGGCCGGCCCCCGACCCGGACCCGCAGCACGCGGGCACCTGTGGCACAGGGTCCGTCCTCAAACTCCCCCAGAGCTGCCTCTGGGAGGTGCCCCCGGACGGGCTGGGATTGCTCGGGGCACCCGTGGCGCGGGGTCCGTCCTCAAACGCCGGACGGGCTGGGATTGCTCGGGGCACCTGTGACGCGCGGGCACGCCCACCCAGCCTCGCCAGCGATTAGGCCGCCACCCCCAGCCCCTCCGGCGATTGAGGAGCGGGGGCTCGGGGGCCGGCCCCCGACCCGGACCCGCAGCATGCGGGCACCTGTGGCACAGGGTCCGTCCTCAAACTCCCCCAGAGCTGCCTCTGGGAGGTGCCCCCGGACGGGCTGGGATTGCTCGGGGCACCCGTGGCGCGGGGGCGTGCCCGGGTGGCGGGCGGGGTGGGCCGGCTCGGGCTCGGTGGCGATTGAGGCGCGGGGGACCGGGAGGTAGCCCGGACAGGTGTACACGGGGGAGGGTTGACCACCACGAACACAGCTGCGGCACCCGGAGCCCCGCGAGAGCCGGACACCCCCGGGGCCAGCCGGGGAACACCCCCGGCGTTCTTATCTGCTTGTCTCGGCCACGGCCACCCCCCACCCCACCCCCCTCCGCACGCCCCCACCCCCCTCCCCTCCCGACAAAATGCCGCCCATGGAAGCCATCACCGACACCCCGGTCGTCACCCCCCGCCATCTGTGGGGCCTGTTCGAGCCGATCCACGCCGTCACCTACTTCTCCCCCGAGGCCGTCGCCGCCTTCGAGGACGCCGGTCTGCGCGGCTTCTGGCGCGGCTACTTCGCCGGGCGGGCCGCTCCCCTGGGGGCCGTGCGCCCGGAGCCGGCAGCCGCCGTCTTCTGCTCGTTCGCCCCGTCGATGGTGGCGGAGTCCCTCCCGTCCGTCTGGGAGACCGTCCACCCGGAGCAGGCCCTGGAGGTGCGCCGGGCGGGCGCCCGCGCGGCGCTGGCGCGGCTGCTCGCGGGCCAGGAGGACGAGGTGGTGCGGGCGGGCGAGCTGCTCGCGGCCGCCGCCGTGGCCCCGGACTCCACGGGCCGCCCGCTGACCGCCGCCAATGTCGCCCTGCCCTGGCCGAGGGACCCCTTGGACCGGCTGTGGCACGCCGCGACGATCCTGCGGGAGCACCGGGGCGACGGCCATGTCGCCGCGCAGCTCGCGGAGGACCTCGACGGCTGCGAGATCCTCGCGCTGCGGGTCGGGATCGATCTGCCGCGCAGTGAGCTCCAGCCGTACCGGGGGTGGACGGACGACGAGTGGGACGCCTCGGTGCGGCGGCTGGTGGAGCGGGGGCTGCTGGTCCCGGACGGGCAGGCGACGGACGAGGGGCGCCGGGTCCTCGCGGGGATCGAGGAGGCGACGGACCGGGCGGCGGCCCGCCCCTGGGCCCCGGTGGACACCGGGGAGCTGGGCGCGGTGCTCTCGCCCCTCGCGGAGACGGTCGCGAAGACCCTGCGCTTCCCGAACCCGATCGGCCTCCCGGACCGTATCCGCGGGGCCTGAACCGGCGGGGCGGGGTGGCGGGGCGCCTCCGCCACCCCGCCCACGGGTCAGAGCCGTTCGATGACGGTCACATTCGCCTGGCCGCCGCCCTCGCACATCGTCTGGAGCCCGAACCTTCCCCCGGTGCGCTCCAGTTCGTGGAGGAGGGTCGTCATCAGCCGCGCCCCGGTCGCGCCCAGGGGATGCCCCAGCGCGATGGCGCCGCCATTGACATTCACCCGCGCGGGGTCGGCGCCCGTCTCCTTCAGCCAGGCCAGCACCACCGGCGCGAACGCCTCGTTGATCTCGATCAGATCCAGGTCGCCGATGGACATCCCGGTCCTCCTGAGGGCATGGGCCGTCGCCGGGATCGGGGCCGAGAGCATCTGGATGGGGTCGCCGCCGCGCACCGAGAGATGGTGGACGCGGGCCCGGGGGGTGAGCCCGTGGTCCCGTACGGCCCGTTCGCTCGCGAGCAGCAGCGCGGCGGCGCCGTCCGACACCTGCGAGGAGCAGGCGGCGGTGATGGTGCCGCCATCGGCGACCGGCGGCAGGGCGGCCATCTTCTCCGGGGTGGTGTCCCGGCGCGGCCCCTCGTCGGCCGTCACCGCTCCGTACGGGACCGTCTCGCGCGCGAACCGGCCCTCGTCGAGCGCGCGGACCGCCCGCCGGTGGGAGCGCAGGGCGAACTCCTCCTGGTCGCGGCGGGTGATGCCCCACGCGGCGGCGATGAGTTCGGCGCCGTGGAACTGGTTCACGGGCTGGTCGCCGTAGCGGGCGCGCCAGCCCTCGCTGCCCGCGAACGGTCCCTGGACCAGTCCGAGCGGCTCGGCGGCCCGCCGGGAGGCGAAGGCGATGGGGATCATGGACATGTTCTGGGTGCCGCCCGCGACCACCAGGTCCTGGGTGCCGGAGAGCACGGCCTGCGCGGCGAAGTGCACCGCCTGCTGGGACGATCCGCACTGCCGGTCCACGGTCACCCCGGGCACCTCCTCCGGGAGCCCGGCGGCCAGCCACGCGGTCCGGGCGATGTCACCGGCCTGCGGGCCCACCGCGTCCAGACATCCGAGTACGACATCGTCGACGGCGCCCGGGTCGACCCCCGCGCGCCGGACCAGCTCCTTGAGCACATGCGCCCCGAGATCGGCGGGGTGCGCGGCGGCGAGACCGCCCCGGCGCCTGCCGACAGGGGTGCGTACCGCTTCGACGATGTAGGCCTCGCCCATGACTACTCCTCACGTACGGCGATTCCGTCCAGCACCATCGACAGGTACTGGCGGGCGATCTCCTCGGCGCTGTGCTGTCCGCCCGGCCGGTACCAGGACGCGGCGACCCAGACCGTGTCGCGGACGAAGCGGTAGGTGAGCCGGATGTCGAGATCCTCGCGGAAGGCCCGGTCGGCGACACCGCGCTCCAGGGTGCCGAGCCAGGCCTTCTCGAACTTCCGCTGGGACTCGGCGAGGTAGTGGAAGCGGGGCTGGGCGGCGAGCTGCCGGGACTCCTTCTGGTAGATCGCGACGGCGGCGCGGTGCCGGTCGATCTCCCGGAACGACTCGGTGACCAGGGCCTCGATGGTCCGCCGGGGGCCGAGACCGGCGCCCAGTACCTCGTCGTACCCCTGCCACAGCTCGTCGAGGAAGGTGGAGAGGATCTCGTCCAGCATCGATTCCTTGGAATCGAAGTGGTAGTAGAGGCTGCCGGCGAGCATGCCGGCCTCGTCCGCGATCCGGCGGACGGTGGTGGCGTTGTAGCCGTGGGCGGCGAAGACCTCGGCGGCGAGGTCCAGGAGTTCGCGGCGGCGCGCGGGTGCGGAGGTCACCGGGCTCTTCTTCTCGGCGGGGCCGGTGTTCGCCGGGCCGGTGTTCGCCGGGCCGGTGTTCGCCGGGCCGGTGTTCGCGGGGCTGGTGTTCTCGGGGGTGGTGTCTGCTGGCACCCGCTCATTGTGGGCTCATGGGTGCTGGCCGCTGACCGAGAGGACCTCTCCGGTGAGGTACGAGGAGTAGTCGCTCGCGAGGAAGACGATGGTGTTGGCGACCTCCCAGGGCTCGGCCCACCGGCCGAACGCCTCGCGCGCGGTCAGCTCGTCGAGGAGCCGGGCCGAGGTCACCTTCGCCAGATGGGGGTGGAGGGCGAGGCTGGGCGCGACGGCGTTGATCCGTACGCCGTACCCGGCGGCCTCGATCGCCGCGCACCGGGTGAGGGCCATGACCCCGGCCTTGGCGGCGGCGTAGTGGGCCTGGCCGGCCTGGGCCCGCCAGCCGAGCACGGAGGAGTTGTTGACGATCACCCCGGGCCGGCCGGTGGCGCGGAAGGCGCGCAGGGCGGCGCGGGTGCAGCGGAAGGTGCCGTTCAGGGTCACGTCGAGGACCCGGTCCCACTGCTCGTCGGTCATGTCGGCGAGGGCCGCCGTACCGCCGAGGCCCGCGTTGTTGACGACGATGTCCAGCCCGCCGTGCTCCTCGGCGGCCCGCTCGAAGAGGGCCAGGACCTGTGTCTCGTCGGTGACGTCACAGGGCTGGGCGGCGACGGCGGGCGCGCCGAACTCCTCGGCGAGGGCGGCCCGGGTCTCACCGAGGCGGCGGGAGTGGGCGTCGCCGATGACGACCCGGGCGCCCTCCTCCAGGAATCTGCGGGCGGTCGCGCCGCCGATCCCGGTGCCGGCGGCGGCGGTGACGACGGCGGTGCGGCCCGCGAGGAGGCCGTGCCCGGGAACGTACTCCGGTGGGCCGCCGGCCCTGTTGTCCTTCACAGGGGCACGTTAACCTACCAAACACTTGTTAGGGAAGGATGGGCGTGCGCATGGATCTGCACCACTCCCCCGAGGACGAGGCGTTCCGGGCCGGGGCCCGGGACTGGCTGGCCGCCCATGTGCCCCGGACGGCCCTGCCGTCCCTGGAGACCCGGGAGGGGTTCGCGGCCCACCGCGCCTGGGAGGCGGAGCTGTACGCGGACCGCTGGTCCGCCGTCTCCTGGCCCGAGCGGTACGGGGGCCGGGGGGCCGGTCTCGTCCGCTGGCTGCTCTTCGAGGAGGAGTACTGGGCGGCGGGCGCGCCCGGAAGGGTCTCGCAGAACGGCGTCCAGCTGCTCGCCCCCACCCTCTTCGACCACGGCACGGAGGAGCAGCGGGCGCGGATACTGCCGCCGATGGCCGGCGGTGAGGTGATCTGGGCGCAGGCGTGGTCGGAGCCCGGGGCCGGTTCGGATCTCGCGGCGCTGCGGTCGCGGGCGGTGCGCACCGCCGGGGGGTGGCTGCTGAGCGGGCACAAGACCTGGTCGTCGCGGGCCGCCTTCGCGGACCGGGCGTTCGGGATCTTCCGTACGGACCCGGGGGCCGCCCGCCCCCATCAGGGGCTGACGTATCTGATGTTCGGCCTCTCCGAGCCCGGGGTCACCGTCCGGCCCATCGGCCGGCTCGACGGGAAGCCCGCCTTCGCCGAACTCCTCCTCGATGAGGTGTTCGTCCCCGACGAGGATGTGATCGGCGACCCGGGACAGGGGTGGCGGATCGCGATGTCGGCGACCGGAAACGAGCGGGGGCTGATGCTCCGCTCCCCCGGGCGCTTTCTGGCGGCGGCGCGCCGGCTGGTACGGGAGTGGGAGGCGGGGGGCGGGGACCCCGCGCTGCGGGACCGGGTGGCGGACGCGGTGATCGGGGCACGGGCCTACCAGCTGTTCACCTGGGCGGGCGCGGCGCGGGTCGCCCGGGGCGGGACGATCGGGGCGGAGTCCAGCCTCAACAAGGTGTTCTGGTCGGAGTACGACATCGCGCTCCACGAGACGGCGCTCGATCTCCTCGGCGAGGAGAGCGGGTTCGCGGACACCGCGTGGGCGGAGGGGCATCTCTTCGCCCTGGCGGGGCCCATCTACGCCGGGACCAACGAGATCCAGCGCGACATCATCGCCGAGCGGCTGCTCGGCCTGCCGAAGGGGCGGCGCTGATGCGGTTTCTGCCGACGGGGGAGCAGGAGGCGTTCGGGCGGTCGCTGGACGCGATGCTGACGGCCGCCGATGTCCCGTCGGCGGCCCGGGCCTGGGCGGCGGGGGACCACGCTCCCGGCCGGGAGCTGTTCCGGCGACTGGCGGGGGCGGGGGTCTTCGACCCGGAGCTGCCGGCGGTGGAGCGGGTGGTGGCCTTCGTGGAGCTGGGACGGCACGCGGTCCCGGGGCCGCTGGCGGAGACGGTCGCCGCCGGGGTGCTGCTGGGGCGCGCGGGCGCCCCGGAGGGGAGGCTGTGGCGGGAGGTGGCGGAGGGGGTGCCGACGGCGGTGGTGCTGCCGGGCGGGGGGCGGTACGCGCTGGACCCGGACGCGGCGGGGGCGGTGCTGGTCGCGGAGGCCGGGCGGGTGCGGGCCGCGCCGGGGCACGGGCCGCTGCGGGTCTCCTCCGACCCGGTGCGGCGGCTGGCGGTGCCGCTCGCGGGCGGGGAGGTGGTGGTGGAGTCGGCGGAGGTGGGGGCCGCGGCCGTGCTCGCCGGGGAGACGGCGCGGCTGCTGACGGCGGCGCAGTGCCTGGGGGTGGGGGTGGCGCTGCTGGAGCGGACGGTGGGGTATGTGCGGGGACGGGTGCAGTTCGGGTCGGCGGTCGGGGGGTTTCAGGCGGTGAAACACCGGTTGGCGGATGTGGCGGTGGGGGTGGAGTTCGCGAGGGCGGTGGTGTGGGGGGCGGGGGTGACGCGGGACGCGGGGGATGTGGCGGCGGCGAAGGTGGTGGCCGGGGAGGCGGGGTATGCCGCCGCGCGGGCGGCGCTTCAGCTCCATGGGGCGATCGGCTACACCGATGAGCTGGACCTCTCCCTGTGGCTCCGCAAGGCCCGCCCGCTCCTCACCGCCTGGGGCACCCCCGCCGCCTGCCGCACCCAGCTCCTCCCCGCCCCGCCCCGCACCTGACCACTTCCCGCCGGACCCGGCACCCCCGGCCCGTCCGGGGGCACCCCCCAGCGAGGCTGGATTTCGTGCCTCAGCTCGCCGGAGGGGCTGAGATGCCCGCCGAAGGGGCTGGAGTGTTCGCCTCGAACACCAGCGGGGGCGGATTCGCTCCGGGCGGGCCCGGAGGTCAGGCGCGGGAGGCACGGGTCAGGGCACCGCCGAAGGTCAAGCGCGGCTAGCACGGGTCAGGGCACCGCCGAAGGTCAAGCGCGGCTAGCACGGGACAGAGAACGGCCGGAGGTCAGGCACGGGAGGCGCGGGTCAGGGCACGGCCCGGGTGCCAGGTGTGGACGACCAGGCGGGCACCCTCCACACCCGTGCGCACCACCGACCCCACCCCCACCCGGAACAGATGAAACGGCAACGGCTGCCCCATCGCCTCCGCGAACCTCCCCACCTCCCCCTCGTCCACCACCTCCACCCCCCACCCCGCCACCTTCACATCTCCCCCGTCCATCGAATCCCCCTCCCCCGGATTGGCGTGCAGCGCCAGCCGGGGGTCCCTGCGGAGGTCCCGCGCCTTGGCCGAGCCGGGCATCATGCCGAGCCACAGCTCTCCGTCGCGGAAGATCACCTCGATCCCGGAGACCCGGGGCGACCCGTCCTTGCGGAGGGTCGCCAGCACATGGTGGCGGTGCTTCCCGAAGCGGTCCTGAACGGCGTCCGCGAAGGCGGGCTCCGCCGCCCGGAAACCGGACCACGAGGCCGGGGCCGGGGCCGAACCCGAGCCCGAGCCCGTATCCGAAGTCGTATCCGAAGTCATGCACCCACCCAACCACCCAATCCCGCCACCCCCTGTCGGGATTTCCGCGCCCCGCGAGGAAAGACCACACCCCTTGACCTCAACCAAAGTTGAGCCCCAAGGCTGTGGCCATGACCTCACCACGCCGCCCCTCCCGCCCCACCCTCGCCCTCCTCGCCATCCTCTTCGCCTACTTCACCTTCCCCATGGCCATGACGGGCACCTCCGTCGCGCTCCCCGAGATAGGCCGGGACCTGGGCGCCTCCGGTGCGGCTCTCCAGTGGGTGGTCACCGGCTATGTCCTCGCCGCCTCCTCGGTGATGCTGGTCGCCGGCTCGCTGGGCGATCTCTTCGGCCGGCGCAGGGTCTTCGCCGCCGGAGTCGCGCTCTACGCCGCCGGCACCCTCGCCGCCGCCGCCGGACAGAGCATCCTGGTGCTCGACATCGCCCGGACCGTCGCGGGTGTCGGCGCCGCCGCGGTGATGGCCGGCGGGGTCGCGATCCTCGCGACGCTCCACGAGGGCCCGGCGCGCGCCCGGGTCTTCGCCGCCGTGGGCACCACCGCCGGGATCGGCATCGCGATCGGCCCGACCCTGTCGGGCGCGCTGGTGGGCGCCTTCGGCTGGAGGGCCTCGTTCCTGCTCTTCGGGGTGGCCGCGCTGCTGGTCCTCGCGCTCACCGCGCTGATCCCGGAGTCCCGGGCCGCCGACCGGCCGAAGGTGGACCGTCCGGGGGTGCTCACCTTCATCGCCGGGCTCGCCCTGCTGATGTTCGCCGTCACCCAGGGCGCGCAGTCCGGCTGGGGCAGCCTCGCGGTGCTCGGCCCGCTGGGGGCGGGTGTCGCGCTGCTCGTGGTGTTCGTGGCCGTGGAGCGGCGCAGCGGCCACCCGGTGCTGGATCTGTCGCTGATCCGCGATCGGCTGTTCTCGGGGTGGCTCTTCGCGGCGATGTCGATCAGTCTGGGCTCGATCGGGGTGCTGGTCTTCCTGCCGACGTATCTCCAGGGCACGGGCGGGCTCTCGGCCTCCGGCGCCGGGACGCTGATGCTGCTGATGACGGTCCCGGTCTTCGCCCTGCCGTCGGTGAGCGGTCTGCTGGTCGCCCGGGGGGTCCCGGCGCGCCGGCTGGCGGTGACGGCGCTGCTGCTGTCGGCCGTGGGCAATCTCTCGCTGGCGCTGGCCCTGGCCCCGGACGCGGGGGCCGCGCGGCTGGCCGTCCCGCTGCTGCTGATCGGGGCGGCCAATGGCCTGGGGCTCGGCCAGATCGACGCCCAGGCGCTGAGCACGGTGCCCGCCGAGCGGATGGGGATGGCGTCCGGGCTGCTCAGCACGGGCCGCAGCGTCGCGGGCACCCTGGTCCTCGCGGGCTTCGGCGCGGCGCTGATGACGCTGGTGGAGACGGAGCTGGGCGACCGGGGCGCGGCGGATCTGGTGGTGACGGGCCGGGGCGCGGAGGTCGCCGGGGAGTTCACCGGCGCCTGGCAGACCCTGCTGGGCGCCATCGGGGCGGCCCTGCTGATCGCCGCCGTACTGGCGCACCGGCTGCTGCGCCCCCGTACCGCCCGGGAGGCCCCCCTGCCCCCCGGGCCCCGGCCCGCCGAGCGGGTGCCCGCCGACAGATGACCGGGGCAGGTGACCGGGGGCGGGTGACCGGAGGGGGCCGGCCGGTGAACGCGCAACAGCGCCCACCCTGGTCCGGTCGGGGACGGGGCAGGCGCCGTTGTCAGTTCCGCACGCCGTTGTACGGGACGTCTGGCGGGCCGGGGCTCAGACGGTGAGCGCCCGGTCCGTGGGGCGGATCGGGGCGGGCAGATCGCTCGCACCGGTCAGATAGCGGTCCACGCCGCGGGCGGCCGAACGGCCCTCGGCGATGGCCCAGACGATCAGCGACTGGCCGCGGCCCGCGTCCCCCGCGACGTACACGCCGTCGACGTCGGTGGCGTACTCCGCGTCCCGCGCGATGTTGCCGCGCTCGTCCAGCTCCAGGCCGAACTGCTCGACGAGCCCGTTGGCCCGGTCCGTGCCGGTGAAGCCCATCGCGAGGGTGACCAGCTGGGCCGGGATGCTGCGCTCGGTCCCCGGCTTCTGGGTGAGCCTGCCGTCGATGAACTCGACCTCCACCAGGTGCAGGGCCTGCACCCGGCCCTCCTCGTCGCCTTCGAAGTGGGTGGTGGAGACGGAGTAGACCCGCTCGCCGCCCTCCTCGTGGGCCGAGGTGACCTTGTAGAGCATGGGGAAGGTCGGCCAGGGCTGCCCGGCGGCGCGCTCGTCGCCCGGCCGGGGCATGATCTCCAGCTGGGTGACGGAGGCCGCGCCCTGGCGGTGGGCGGTGCCCACGCAGTCCGCGCCCGTGTCGCCGCCGCCGATGACGACGACATGCTTGCCCTCGGCGGTGATCGGCGGGGCGATGAAGTCGCCCTCCTGCACCTTGTTGGCGAGCGGCAGGTACTCCATCGCGAAGTGGATACCGCTCAGCTCACGGCCCGGCACGGGCAGATCGCGGGAGACGGTGGCCCCGGCGGCGATGACGACCGCGTCGTAGCGGCGGCGCAGCTTGGCCGCGTCGATGTCACGGCCGATCTCCACCTCGGTGCGGAACTTGGTGCCCTCCGCGCGCATCTGCTCGATACGGCGGTTGATGTGCACCTTCTCCATCTTGAACTCGGGGATGCCGTAGCGGAGCAGTCCGCCGATCCGGTCCGCGCGCTCGTAGACGGCGACGGTGTGGCCGGCCCGGGTCAGCTGCTGGGCGGCGGCGAGACCGGCCGGTCCCGAGCCGATGACGGCGACGGTCTTGCCGGAGAGGCGCTCCGGGGGCTGCGGGGTGACATCGCCCGAGTCCCACGCCTTGTCGATGATGGAGACCTCGACGTTCTTGATGGTGACGGCGGGCTGGTTGATCCCCAGCACACAGGCCGACTCACAGGGCGCGGGGCAGAGCCGCCCGGTGAACTCCGGGAAGTTGTTGGTGGCGTGCAGCCGCTCGGAGGCCGCCGCCCAGTCCTCCCGGTAGGCGTAGTCGTTCCACTCGGGGATCAGATTCCCGAGCGGACAGCCGTTGTGGCAGAACGGGATGCCGCAGTCCATGCAGCGGCCGGCCTGCTTGCTGATGATCGGCAGCAGGGAGCCGGGTACGTAGACCTCGTTCCAGTCCTTGAGTCGCTCGCCCACCGGGCGGGTGCACGCGGTCTCGCGCCCGGTGGTCAGGAAGCCCTTGGGGTCAGCCATTGATCGCCGCCTCCATCATCTTCTCGGTGGTCTCCTGCTCGGAGAGACCGGCGAGCTCAGCGGCGTCCTTGGCGGCGAGCACTGCCTTGTACGTGGTCGGAATGATCTTGCTGAAGCGCTCGGCGGCGGCGGGCCAGTCGGCGAGCAGCTTCTCCGCGACGGTGGAGCCCGTCTCCTCCTGGTGGCGGCGCACGACATCGTGCAGCCACTGCCTGTCGGCCTCGGTCGGGGTCTCGACCGCCTGGAGGTTGCCGGAGTTGACGTTGTCCCGGTCGAGGTCGATGACATAGGCGACACCACCGGACATACCAGCGGCGAAGTTGCGCCCGGTCTCGCCGAGCACCACCGCGTGACCGCCGGTCATGTACTCGCAGCCGTGGTCGCCCACGCCCTCCGAGACCACGGTGGCGCCCGAGTTGCGGACACAGAACCGCTCACCGGTGCGCCCGCGCAGGAAGAGTTCGCCGCCGGTGGCCCCGTAGGCGATGGTGTTGCCCGCGATGGTGGAGTACTCGGCGAGGTGGTCGGCGGCCCGGTCGGGGCGGACGATCACCCGGCCGCCGGAGAGGCCCTTGCCGACGTAGTCGTTGGCGTCGCCCTCCAGGCGCAGGGTGACGCCGCTCGGGAGGAAGGCGCCGAAGGACTGGCCGGCCGAACCGGTGAAGGTGATGTCGATGGTGTCGTCGGCGAGCCCGGCGCCGCCGAACTTCCGGGTCACCTCGTGGCCGAGCATGGTGCCCACGGTCCGGTTGATGTTGCGGATGGGGACCTGGGCGCGCACCGGCTGGGCGGCCTCGGCGCTCTCCGCGCCCAGCGCGTCGGCGGCCAGCTTGATCAGCTGGTTGTCGAGCGCCTTGGCCAGCCCGTGGTCCTGCTCGATCAGGGCGTGGCGGACCGCGCCCTCGGGCAGCTCGGGGACGTGGAAGAGCGGGGCGAGGTCCAGGCCCTGGGCCTTGAAGTGGTCCACGGCCCGCTCGGTGTCGAGCAGCTCCGCGTGGCCCACGGCCTCCTCGACGGTGCGGAAGCCCAGCTCGGCGAGGATCTCCCGGACCTCCTCGGCGATGAACTGGAAGTAGTTGACGACGTACTCGGCCTTGCCGGAGAAGCGGTCGCGCAGCACCGGGTTCTGGGTGGCGATGCCGACCGGGCAGGTGTCCAGATGGCAGACGCGCATCATGACGCAGCCGGAGACCACCAGCGGGGCGGTGGCGAAACCGAACTCCTCGGCGCCCAGCAGAGCGGCGATCACCACATCGCGGCCGGTCTTGAGCTGGCCGTCGGTCTGGACGACGATCCGGTCGCGCAGGCCGTTGAGCAGCAGGGTCTGCTGGGTCTCGGCGAGTCCCAGCTCCCAGGGGCCGCCCGCGTGCTTGAGGCTGGTGAGCGGGGAGGCTCCCGTACCGCCGTCGTGTCCGGAGATCAGCACCACATCGGCGTGGGCCTTGGAGACACCGGCGGCGACCGTGCCGACACCGACCTCGGAGACCAGCTTGACGTGGATACGGGCCCTCGGGTTGGCGTTCTTGAGGTCGTGGATCAGCTGGGCGAGATCCTCGATGGAGTAGATGTCGTGGTGCGGCGGCGGGGAGATCAGTCCGACGCCGGGGGTGGAGTGGCGGGTCTTCGCCACCCAGGGGTAGACCTTGTGGCCGGGGAGCTGGCCGCCCTCGCCGGGCTTGGCGCCCTGGGCCATTTTGATCTGGATGTCGTCGGCGTTGACGAGGTACTCGCTGGTCACACCGAAGCGGCCGGAGGCGACCTGCTTGATGCTGGAGCGGCGGGCGGGGTCGTAGAGCCGCTCAGGGTCCTCGCCGCCCTCGCCGGTGTTGGACTTGCCGCCGAGCTGGTTCATGGCGATGGCGAGGGTCTCGTGGGCCTCGCGGGAGATCGATCCGTACGACATGGCGCCGGTCGAGAACCGCTTGACGATCTCGGAGACCGGCTCGACCTCGTCGATCGGGACGGCCTCGCGGCCGGAGCGGAAGCCGAAGAGCCCGCGGAGCGTCATCAGCCGCTCGGACTGCTCGTTCACCCGGTCCGTGTACTGCTTGAAGATGTCGTAGCGGCGGTTGCGGGTGGAGTGCTGGAGGCGGAAGACCGTCTCCGGGTCGAACAGGTGCGGCTCGCCCTCGCGGCGCCACTGGTACTCGCCGCCGATGTCCAGCGCGCGGTGCGCGGAGGAGATGCCGGAGACCGGGTACGCCTTGGCGTGGCGGGCGGCGACCTCGTCGGCGACGACGGCGAGACCCGCGCCGCCGATCTTGCTGGCGGTGCCGTTGAAGTACTGCTCGACAAAGGCCTCGTCCAGGCCGATGGCCTCGAAGACCTGGGCGCCCCGGTAGGAGGCGACGGTCGAGATGCCCATCTTGGACATGACCTTCAGCACGCCCTTGCCGAGCGCGTAGATCAGGTTGCGGATGGCCTGCTCGGACTCGATGCCCTCGATGAAGGTGCCCGCGCGGACGAGGTCCTCGACGGTCTCCATCGCCAGATACGGGTTGACCGCGGCGGCGCCGTAGCCGATCAGCAGCGCCACATGGTGGACCTCGCGCACATCGCCGGCCTCGACCAGCAGGCCCACCTGGGTGCGCTGCTTGGTGCGGATGAGGTGGTGGTGGACGGCGGAGGTGAGCAGCAGCGACGGGATCGGCGCGTGCTCGGCGTCCGAGTGGCGGTCGGAGAGCACGATCAGCCGGACGCCGTCGGCGATGGCCGCGTCGGTCTCGGCGCAGATGGCGTCGATACGGGCGGCGAGCGCGTCGCCGCCGCCGCTGACGCGGTAGAGGCCGGAGAGGGTGGCGGCCTTCATCCCGGGCATGTCGCCGTCGGCGTTGATGTGGACGAGCTTGGCCAGCTCGTCGTTGTCGATCACCGGGAAGGGGAGGGTGACGCTGCGGCAGGAGGCCGCGTTGGGCTCCAGCAGATTGCCGGCCGGGCCGAGCGTGGAGAGCAGGGAGGTGACCAGTTCCTCGCGGATGGCGTCCAGCGGAGGGTTGGTGACCTGGGCGAAGAGCTGGGTGAAGTAGTCGAAGAGCAGCCGGGGCCGCTGGGAGATGGCCGCGATCGGGGAGTCGGTGCCCATGGAACCGAGGGGCTCGCCACCGGTCCTCGCCATCGGCGCGAGGATGATGCGGAGCTCCTCCTCCGTGTAGCCGAAGGTCTGCTGGCGGCGGGTGACCGAGGCGTGGGTGTGCACGATGTGCTCCCGCTCGGGCAGGTCCTCCAGCTCGATGGTGCCCGCGTCGAGCCACTCCTCGTAGGGGTGCTCGGCGGCGAGACCGGCCTTGATCTCGTCGTCCTCGATGATGCGGTGCTCGGCAGTGTCGACGAGGAACATCCGGCCGGGCTGGAGACGGCCCTTGCGGACGACCTTGGCGGGGTCGATGTCGAGGACGCCGACCTCGGAGGAGAGCACGACCAGGCCGTCGTCGGTGACCCAGTAGCGGCCCGGGCGCAGACCGTTGCGGTCCAGGACCGCGCCGACCTGGGTGCCGTCGGTGAAGGTGACACAGGCCGGGCCGTCCCAGGGCTCCATCATCGTGGAGTGGTACTGGTAGAAGGCGCGGCGGGCCGGGTCCATGGAGTCGTGGTTCTCCCACGCCTCGGGGACCATCATCAGCACCGCGTGGGGCAGGGACCGGCCGCCGAGGTGGAGCAGCTCCAGGACCTCGTCGAAGGAGGCGGAGTCGGAGGCGTCAGGGGTGCAGACCGGGAAGATCCGCTCCAGCGCGGCGGTCCCGAAGAGGCCGGAGGCCAGCTGGGACTCGCGGGCGCGCATCCAGTTGCGGTTGCCCTTGACCGTGTTGATCTCGCCGTTGTGGGCGACGAAGCGGTACGGGTGGGCCAGCGGCCAGCTCGGGAAGGTGTTGGTGGAGAACCGGGAGTGGACCAGGGCGACGGCGGAGGCGAGCCGGCGGTCGGAGAGGTCCGGGAAGAACGGCTCCAGCTGGCCGGTGGTGAGCATGCCCTTGTAGACGACGGTGCGCGCCGACAGGGACGGGAAGTAGACGCCGGCCTCGCGCTCGGCGCGCTTGCGCAGCACGAAGGCCTTGCGGTCGAGGGCTATCCCGGTGCTGCTGCCGTCGGCCACGAAGAGCTGGCGGAAAACAGGCATCGTGGCGCGGGCGCCGTTGCCGAGGAGGCCCGGGGTGACGGGGACCTCGCGCCAGCCGAGGACGGTGAGGTCCTCCTCGGCGGCGAGGGTCTCGATCCGCGAGACGGCCTCGTCGGTGCCGTCCTCGGGGAGGAAGGCGATGCCGACGGCGTACGCCCCGGCATCGGGCAGCTCGAACGGGCTGACCTCGCGCAGAAACGCGTCGGGCACCTGGAACAGGATTCCGGCGCCGTCTCCCGAGTCGGGCTCGGAGCCGGTGGCACCGCGGTGCTCAAGGTTCCGCAGTACGGTCAGCGCCTGTTCCACCAGCTCATGGCTGGCAACACCGGTCAGGGTGGCCACGAACCCGACGCCGCAGGCATCGTGTTCGTTACGGGGGTCGTACATCCCCTGAGGGGCGGGGCGACCGTCCATGGGCGACCAGGCGTCGGAACGCATCGGCTCTCCCGTCGTCGTCGTGGCATGTATCAGATACCGAGGGACGACGTTGGCCCTCCGTGAAATTTCGTGCAGGTTACATGATGGAGAGGTTCTCGGAAAGCGGATAGCTCATTCCAGCATGCGGACACCGCACTAAGCGGGTGAAGGGGTCACCGTCGGACAGATCGGTATCCGCAGGGCCTTCGAAGAGCGGGCTTCGTTGCCCGCGGCGCCCCCGGCTCATGCCCGGAGATGAAGGAATCGAAACCGGCGAGTTACGGCTACTTTTGCATCCCCCCGCATAGTGTCTCACCCTCAAGCCCCTCCCACCCCGCCCCGGGGCACCCCCATCCCCCTGAGACCCCCGCCCCAGCGCGGACCCCAGGCACGAATTCCCGCTCCATCGGCATTTCCGAGGAGCGCCACCTCGGCCCCGCCGGGGTTTGAGCAGCACCACCCCAGCCCCTCTGGGGCTCCCGGACGGGCCGGGGGCACCGGACCGGCCCCGGCGCGGGGGCCGCCCTCAAGCCCCAGACGGGCTCAGGCCGCCCGGGCCCTAAAGCGCGGCCCCCAGCAACGCCCCCAACCCAAAGGTGATCGCCGCCGCCAACCCCCCCAACCCCAGCTGCCTCACCCCACTGAACCACCAGCTCCTCGCCGTCACCCTCGCCACCAGCGCCCCGCACCCGAACAACCCCGCCAGCCCCACCCCCACCGCGGCCCACAGCTCCCCCACCCCCAGCAGATACGGCAGCAGCGGCAGCAGCGCCCCCAGCGCGAACGCCGCGAAGGACGACACCGCCGCCACCACCGGCGACGGAAGATCGTCCGGGTCGATCCCCAGCTCCTCCCGGGCATGGATCTCCAGCGCCTGCTCCGGGTCCCGGGAGAGCTGCATCGCCACCTCCCGCGCGAGCGCCGGCTCCACCCCGCGCGCCACGTACAGCGCCGCCAGCTCCTCCATCTCGTCCACCGGGTGCTTGCGCAATTCGCGCCGCTCCACCTCCAGTTCCGCCTGGACCAGCTCCCGCTGGGAGGCGACCGAGGTGTACTCCCCCGCGGCCATCGAGAACGCCCCCGCCGCCAGCCCGGCCAGCCCCGTCACCACCACGACCCGGGTGGAGACCGCCCCGCCCGCGACCCCCGTCATCAGCGCCAGATTGGAGACGAGACCGTCCATCGCGCCGAAGACGGCGGGCCGCAGCCAGCCGCCGTTCACATCGCGGTGCGTGTGGTTGTCGCGGTGCGCCTCGTGCGTCGGCGCCGCGCTCTCGATGATGGACACGGTCAATCCCCTTCCCCGGCACAGAACGGACCGTTCCGTCCCACACCTTTCGAACAGTGTCGAAAATACGCACGAAGTAAGGGGCGCGCCAGCAAGGCAGGCCGTACTTACCCGACGTCGAGGGGGTGACAGAAACGATTCTCCGACTCGCACGGGGGCACCCGGGGCACAGATCCAGCAACCCGGATCGCGCGCGAGAGGCCCCACCCCATGGATCTGACCGCTGTGACCGCCCGCCACCCCGCCCCCCTCCGCCCCGCGCCCCCGGCCCCCCTCCCCCGCGCGCTCTCCGAACGGGCCCGGGGCGCCCTCCTCGGACTGGCGGTCGGCGACGCGCTGGGGGCGCCCGCCGAGAATCTGCGGCCCTCGGAGATCCGCCGCCGGTGGGGCAGGATCGAGGGCTTCGTCACCGACGACCCGGCCGGCACCGACGACACGGAGTACGCCATCTTCTCCGGCCTGCTCCTCGCCCGGCACGGCTCCGCTCTGACCGTCGCCCATGTGGAGCGGGCCTGGCACCACTGGATCGCCGATCTCGACGAGGGCCCCTTCCGGGGCGCGGGATTCAGCGAGCGCGGCACCCTGGAGAACCTCCGGCGCGGGCTCGCCGCCCCCATCTCGGCCCAGCACCGGCACGCCTGGAGCGACGGTCTGGCGATGCGGGCCGCCCCCTTCGGGGTCTTCGCGGCCGGACGGCCGCTGGAGGCGGCCCGGCTGGTGGCGATCGACGGCACGGTCAGCCACGACGGCGAGGGCATCTACGGCGGCCGGGCGGTGGCCGCGGGCGTCGCGGCGGCGATGGCGGGCGCGGGCCCCGCCGGGGTGATCGGCGCCGCGCTCTCGGTGATCCCGATGGACTCCTGGACGGCGCGGTCGCTGCGCCGGGGCGTGGTCACCGCCCAGCGCGACTACCCGGACACCCTGACGATGGAGCGGGCGGTCCGCTCCTCGGTGGTGATCGGCGGGTACCCCTGGACGGATCTCGCGCCGGAGGCCGTGGGCCTGGCGTTCGGCGCCTTCACGGCGGCGCGCGGCGACTTCCGCACCTCGGTGCTCACCGCCGTCAACATGGGCCGCGACGCCGACACCACGGCGGCGGTGGCGGGCGCGCTGGCCGGGGCGGTCTCCGGTGTCTCGGCGATTCCCGCCGCGTGGGCGGCGGCGATCGGCCCGGTGCGGGGGAGCTGTCTGCCGTCGATGCGCGGCCAGCATGTCCTGGACATCGCGGATCTGCTCTGTCCGGAGGACGGCCCGGAGGCGGCGTCATGACGAGCGCGACGCAGGCCTGGCCCGCGCCGGAACCACGGGAGCCGCTGCACCCCGGGCCCGCGGACACCACCCGCCCGCCCCCGACCGGCCCCGACACCGCCTCCTGCCCACACCCGCCCCCGGCCGGCCCCGACACCGCCTCCTGCCCACACCTGCCCCCGTCCGGCCCCGACACCGACTCCCGCTCGCACCTCACCCGGACCGGACCGGGCGACGCAGGCCGGGAGAGCGGACGGCGGGCGGCGCGGACCGCCCCGGGGCGCCCCGCCGGCGCGGTCACCCGCCCCGTCGAGGGGCTGCTCCTCGGGCTGGCCGCCGGGGACGCCGCAGGCTGGCCCGCCGCCCGCCACCGCGCGGCCCGGATGCCCGAGTGGACCCGCCGGCTCACCCGGGAGCTGGACACCTTCGCCGAGCAGAACGCCACCACCACCCTCCCCGTCCCCATCGCCCTGAACCAGCCGCCCGAGCCGCTGCGGCTCGGACCGTCCGACGACGCGGAGTGGGCCGCCTTCACCGCCGAGACCGTCCTCGCCGCCTCCGGCCGGCTCTTCACCGCTCTCGCCCCCGCCCACCGGCTGCGCGCCGCCGTCGATCTCGCCTGGAACGCGCTGGCCGGCGAGGTCGCGGCGGCGGCGGCCCGGGCGCCCGAGGTGGAGTCGGCCGTCCTGCCGCTCCGGGCGCGGATCTCCGTGCGCGCGGGCCTCGGCAATCTGGCCACCGGGCTGCGCCCGCCCGCCACCGGCCACGACAATCCGCACTACTTCGACGACGCCGCCTGTGTACGGGCGGTGGTCCTGGCCACCGTCCACCCGGGCGACCCCGAATCGGCCGCCGCCCTGGCGGAGTTCGACGCCCGCTACACCCAGGACGGCGACGGGGTGCACGGCGCCCGCGCCATGGCCGCCGCCGTCTCGGCGGCCCTCGGGGGCGCGGCCGTCGACGACGCCGTGGACGCCGCGCTCGCCCAGCTCCCCGACACCACGGAGATCGGCCGCAACGGCCGGCACGCCGTCAGGCTCGCCCGGGAGGCCGCCGCGGCCTTCGATCTCGTACCGCTGCTGGAGCATCAGATCGTGGACCATGTCTACAGCTATGGCATCGCCGCGGCCGAGACGGTCCCGGTCGCCCTCGCCGTCGCGACGGCCGCGCGCGGACGGGTGTCGGAGGCGGTGCCCACCGCGGCCTGTCTCTCCCGGGTCGCCGACTCGGCCCCCGCGCTGGCCGGGGCGCTGACGGGGGCGCTCGGCGGCGGCGACACCATCCCGGCCGGCTGGCGTGCGGCCTGCCGCACCCTCGCGGGGTGCGCACTGCCCCGACTCGCGGGGACGGATCTGGTGAAACTCGCCGAGATGCTGGCAGACTCGGAACTGGCCGTCATGGGTGGACAATTCCGGCATGATGCTGACAGCACTCCCCACCACGGCACTCGATGACCGGATCACCGGCAGTCTGATCGGCGCCGCCGTCGGCGACGCGCTCGGCGGCCCGGTCGAGGGCTGGACCCCGGAGCAGATCACCGAACGCCACGGCGGCCGTGTCCAGGGCATCGTCGGCCCCTGGTACGGCGACGAGTGGCGCACCGCCCGCCCCATCGCCCCCTACCACAAGGGAGACGGGCACGTCACCGACGACACCCTGATGACCCACGCGCTGATCAGGGTGTACGCCACGGTCCGCGACCATCTCGACGCCTACGCGGTCGCCGACCACCTGGTGCCGGACCTGATGACCCGCCCGCGCTGGATTCCCGAGCTGGAGGCCGAGGCACTCCCCCTCCAGCGGATCTTCCTCGCCGAGAAGTGGCTGGTGGCCCGGCTCCACTACGGCCACCACGACCCGCGCGAGGCGGGCTCCGGCAACATCGTCAACTGCGGTGCCGCGATGTACACGGCCCCGGTCGGGCTGGTCAACGCGGCCAACCCCCGGGCCGCCTACGCCGAGGCCCTCGACATCGCGGGCGCCCACCAGTCCTCGTACGGACGGGAGGCGGCCGGGGTCCTCGCGGCGTCGGTCGCGGCGGCCTGCGCGCCGGGCGCCACGCCCGCGACCGTCCTGGACACGGCCCTCTCCCTCGCCAAGGACGGCACGCGCGCCGCCATCGAGGCCGTCGCCGGGGTCGCGGCCCGCCACACCGACCCCGAAGCCGCGCTCGCCCCGCTGCGGGCGGCCGTCGCCCCCTTCGACACCGTGGGACCCGACTACCGCAACCCCTCGCTGGCCGCCCGCCGCCCCTCCCGGGTGCACTCCATCGAGGAGCTGCCCATCGCCCTGGGCATGCTGCTGATCGCCGGGGGCGACTACCGCGGGACCGTGCTGGGCGCGGTCAACTACGGCCGCGACTGCGACTCCATCGCCACCATGGCGGGGGCCATCGCGGGCGCGCTCCACGGGGAGGCGGCGGTGCCCCCGGAGTGGGCCGGGGAGGTCGCCGGGGCCAGCCGGCTCGATCTGCACGCCCCCGCGCGCGAGCTGGCATCGGTGGCCCGGGAGGTCTTCGCGCGCGACCGGGAGCGCCACCGCGCCCACGAGGCCGCCTTCGGCCTGCTGACGGCGGACGGCCCCCGGTGACGGACGACGCGCTCAGGCTGACCTGGGTGCAGCCCGAGGACCTGCTCGGGCACGAGTTGCGGCAGGCGGCGGAGGACGGCCGGGACGCCGCCGGGATCGCCGCCGTCTGGCGCCGGGCGGGCGGGCATCGCCCGCCCGGCGCGGCGGGCGCCTCCCCCGCCCCCGCCCCTCCCGCCCTGCGGGCCCTCGCCCTCCGGCTGCTGGACGAACTGGCCGCCCTCCCCTCCCCGCTGACCGGGGACGAGCCGACCGCCCTCCCCGCCATCCGTGCCGTCTGCCCCGACTGGCCGGCCGCCCCCGCGCCGCGCGGGACCGCGCAGGACGGCCCCTCCCCCGACGCCCTGCACGCCGCCTGGCTCGGCCGGGCCGCGGGGTGCCTGCTCGGCAAGCCGGTGGAGAAGCTCCCGCTGGGCGCCATCCGCGCCCTCGCCCGCGCCACCGGGAACTGGCCGCTCACCACCTGGTTCACCGCCAAGGGCCTCCCCGGCGACCTCGCCCGCGCCCACCCCTGGAACCGGCGCTCCGCCCCCACCTCCCTCGCCGAGAACATCGACGGCATGCCCGAGGACGACGACCTCAACTACCCCCTGCTCAACCTCCTTCTGCTCCAGCGGTACGGACGCGGCTTCCGCACCACCGACGTGGCCCGCCTCTGGCTGGACGAACTCCCCGCGGGCCGCACCTTCACCGCCGAGCGCGTCGCCTACCGCAATCTCCTCTCCGGCGTCGAGCCCCCGCTCACCGCCCTCCACCACAACCCCTTCCGGGAGTGGATCGGCGCCGCCATCCGGGCCGATGTCCACGGCTGGACCCGTCCCGGCGACCCCGGCGGCGCCGCCGAGCAGGCCCACCGCGACGCGGCCCTCACCCACACCGCGAGCGGTGTCCACAGCGCGATGTTCATCGCCGCCACGATCGCCGCCGCGGCGGACGGCACCCACGATGTGCACGGCGCCCTGGCCACCGGTCTCACCGTCGTACCGCCCCGCTCCCGTCTCGCGCGGGCGGTCCGCTCCGGTATCGAACAGGCCCGCGCCGAACCCTCCTTCGACACGGTCGTGGACCGGTTGCACTCCCGCTGGGGCCACCACCACTGGGTGCACGCCGTGCCCAACGCGGCCCTGCTCGCCGCCGCCCTCACCCATGCCGATGGCGACTTCTCCGGCTCCATCTGCCGGGCCGTCTCCGGCGGCTGGGACACCGACTCCAACGGCGCCACCGCCGGGTCCGTCGCGGGGCTGCTCGCCGGAGACCCGAACGCCCTGCCCGAGCGCTGGACCACCCCGCTCAAGAACCGGCTCGCCACCTCCGTCCCCGGCTTCGACGGCATCGGCTTCGACACCCTCGCCCACCTCACCCACCAGGAGGCACACCGCACATGACCACCACCCCCCTTCAGGGCCTGCGGGTCCTGGATCTGGCCACCCTCTTCGCGGGGCCGCTCGCCGCCACGATGCTCGGCGACTTCGGCGCCGAGGTCATCAAGGTCGAGCACCCCGGCCGCCCCGACCCGTCCCGGGGCCACGGCCCCGCCCGGGACGGGGTGGGCCTCTGGTGGAAGCTGCTGGGCCGCAACAAGCGCGCCATCACCCTCGATCTCTCCTGTCCCGGCGGCCGGGACACCCTGCTGCGCCTGGCCGCCACCGCCGATGTGGTCATCGAGAACTTCCGCCCGGGCACCCTGGAGAAATGGGGGCTCGGCTGGCCGGAGCTGAGCGCCGCCGCCCCCGGTCTGGTGCTGACCCGGGTCACCGGCTTCGGCCAGTTCGGCCCCTACTCCCACCGCCCCGGCTTCGGCACCCTCGCCGAGGCCATGAGCGGCTTCGCCGCCGTCACGGGCGAGCCCGACGGCCCGCCGACCCTCCCTCCCTTCGGACTCGCCGACTCGATCGCCGCCCTCGCCACCTCCTACGCCGTGATGACCGCGCTGGCCGCCCGGGCGGTCACCGGGCGGGGCCAAGTGGTGGACATGGCGATCATCGAACCGATCCTGACCGTGCTGGGCCCCCAGCCGCTCTGGTACGACCAGTTGGGTTACGTACAGCCCCGTACCGGCAACCGCTCCCGCAACAACGCGCCCCGCAACACCTACCGCACCCGGGACGGACAGTGGCTGGCCGTCTCCACCTCGGCCCAGTCCGTCGCCGAACGGCTGATGCGGCTGGTGGGCCGCCCCGAACTCACCGAGGAGCCCTGGTTCGCCACCGGCGCCGGGCGGGCCGGCCACGCGGACGAGCTGGACGAGGCGGTCGGCGGCTGGATCGCCCGGCGCGGCCGGAGCGAGGTCCTCGCCGCCTTCGAGAAGGCGGAGGCGGCCGTCGCCCCCGTCTACGACATCCGCGATGTCATGGACGATCCGCAGTACCAGGCGCTGGGGACCATCACCGAGGTGCCCGACCCGGAACTGGGCACCATCCGTATGCAGAACGTCCTCTTCCGGCTCTCCGAGACGCCGGGGGCCATCCGCTGGGCCGGGCGCCCGCACGGCGCCGACACCGAGACGGTCCTCACCGAACTCGGCCTCACCGGGGCCGATATCGCCGAACTCCGCGGCCAGGGCGCCCTGTGACCCTCCCCCTCACCTATCTCTACGCCCCGGGCGACCGCCCCCGGACCGTGCTCAAGGCGCTCGCCTCCGGCGCCGATGTGGTGATCGTCGACCTGGAGGACGCGGTCGCCCCCGACCGGAGGAAATACGCCCTCGCCGCCACGGCCGAACTCCTCACGGCCCCCCAGCCACGGCCCGTCCATGTCCGCATCAACTCCCCCCAGGACATCGCGACACTGACCGGACTTCCCGGCCTCGGCGCGCTCCGTGTTCCCAAGGTCGCACACGCCACTGACATCCACCGGATCGCGGAGCTGGCCCCCGGCGTCCCGCTCCACCCGCTGCTGGAGTCCGCCCTCGCCATCGAGCACGCCTACGCCATCGCCGGCGCGCACCCCGCCGTCCACGCCATCTCCATCGGGGAGGCGGACCTCCGCGCCGACCTGGGCGTACGGGAGGACTCCGCGCTCGACTGGCCGCGCGCCCGGGTCGTGGTCGCCGCCCGCGCGGCCGGGCTCGCGCCACCGGTCCAGTCCGTCTTCCCCGACATCCGGGACATGGAGGCGCTGCGCACGTCCTGCGTCCGCGGCCGGTCGCTGGGCTTCGTGGGCCGGGCCGCGATCCATCCGCGCCAGCTCCCGGTCATCGAGCGGGTCTTCCGGCCCGCGCCGGAGGAGATCGAGGCCGCCGAGGAGATCATCGGGGCCGCCGCGACGGGCGGGGCGGCGTTCGCCCTCCCGGACGGCCGTTTCGTGGACGCGGCGATCGTGGCGGCGGCCCGGCGCACCCTCTCCGCCGCCCGCCGGGAGTCGCCCGGCCGGCCGGGCTCCCTCGGGGAGGCGCCCGGCTAGGGAGTTTCTTTCGGATCGGGCCGGATCGGTGAGCGGGGTCCGGTGCCGTGGACCGCGAGGCGGAGGAGGGAGCCCACGCGGAGCACCGGCGACGGACGGCAACCGACACCGCGGCGGCGCGCGGTGCCGGGGCTCGCGAGCCCGGCACGATCCGAAAGAGACGGCCTAGTCCGCCGCCCGCCGGGAGGTGTCCGGCCGGCCCGGCGCCCCGGTCCACGGGTCGCCGACGCGGCGGAGCCGCTCCAGCGGGTACGGGGTCGATCTGCTCTCCTCGCGGAATCCGCGGAAGAAGCCGGACAGCACGGCGGCGCGCGGCGCGTGGCGGGTGAGGATCGCCCCCACCTCCTCGGGGACCCCGGTGGGCCGCTCGCCTCCGGCACAGCGGCGTATCCGCGCCTCGCGCTCCTCCCGTCCGTCCCCGTACACGGCGGTCGCCAGCCAGTTCACCAGGTGGTTCGCCGTGTAGTCGCGGTCGTAGCTCTCATGGCGCCCGAAGAAGTCCCGCTCATCGGGGGACAGCGCGAAGCGGGAGGAGAGCGCCAGGCCGTAGTCCGTGAAGAAGAGGCGCCGGCCGTCGGTCAGGATGTTCTGGAAGTGCGCGTCGAAGTGCAGCAGTCCGCGGCTGTTCATGAACGAGGTACCGGCCCGCAGCTCCCGCTCCACCATGGCGCAGGCCGCCGCGGCGGTGCCGCCGCCCGCTTCGACGCGGTCCCCCAGCCACTGGTGCAGATCCCGGGGAATGTACTCCAGGAACAGCGCGACGCTCGCCGACGCCTCCCGGAGCGCCTCGATCCGGTGGCGCACCCGCGGGCCGCCGCCCCAGTAGGCGACGGCCCGCTCGATATCGGCCAGCTCGTCGGGCAGGGGCGCCGCGCCGGGGACCACCCGCCAGTGGTACATCAGGGGGAAACCCTCGTACTCCCCCGCGAGCACCCACTCCGTCGTCATGATGTGCGCGGCGAGTTCACGCCAGACCCCGAAGCCGGGTCCGCCGATGGCGCCGATGCCGTAGTGGCAGAAGACGGGCAGTCCGAAGAGGTTCGCCGTGGACCGGAGGTGTTCCGGTCCGCGCTCCACATCGGTCAGGGGGACGCGCTTCACGAAGACCGGTGTGCCGGCGATCTCCAGCAGCGCCGATGTCCCGCCGATGCCGGAGCCGATCGGCTCCGCCGTGTCGAGCAGTTCGGCCAGGGCCGTGTCACCGTACCGGGCGAGGGCGGCGGAGACGGCGACATGGGCGGCCTGCCGGGCGCCGCTGGGCGGAGCGGGATCGTTCAACTGCCGCCTCCACAGGGGCGATGCGCACGGAACGGGGGCCGGGCGGCCCCGCCACGGGACCCTGTGCGGAGTCCCGGAAACGGCCGTGGGCCGCCGGGTATCCAGGGATACCCGGCGGCCCACGGCACGGCGCGGACGTGCCGGCCGGTGTCAGACCTTCTTGGCCGCGGCCGGACCACCGGAGCCGGAGCCGGAGCCGGAGCCGGAACCACTGCCACTGCCACTGCCCGCGCCGGAGGAGCCGGAAGAGCCGGGAGAGGCGGAGGAGCCGTCCGCGGCCTTCGTCCCCCCGGAACCGTCCGACGCGTCCTCGTCGGAACCGTCGGAACCATCGGAAACGTCAGAACCGTCGGAAAGGTCAGAACCGTCGGCGGAGACAGCGCCCGTGCCCTCGGGCTCCACGATCTCCTCCCGGCCCGGCCGCAGCCGCGCCGAGATGACCATGTACACCACCGCCAGGACGAAGACGACGATCGAGGTCCACACATTGAGCCGCAGCCCCAGCACCTCGTGCGCCTCGTCGACCCGCATGTACTCGATCCAGCCGCGCCCCGCGCAGTAACCGGCGACATAGAGGGCGAACGCCCTGCCGTGGCCCAGCCGGAAACGGCGGTCCGCCCAGATCACCAGGACCGCGACCCCGACGCACCACAGGGACTCGTACAGGAAGGTCGGGTGGTAGAGCCCCGCCTCGCGGTTCGGCCCCTCGCTGATCTTCAGAGCCCAGGGCAGATCCGTCGGCTTCCCGTAGAGCTCCTGGTTGAACCAGTTCCCCCAGCGGCCGATCGCCTGGGCGAAGGCGATGGCGGGCGCGAGGGCGTCGGCCCAGGCGGGCAGGGGGATGCCCCGGCGGCGACAGCCGATCCAGGCGCCGACGGCGCCGAAGGAGATCGCTCCCCAGATCCCGAGGCCGCCCTCCCAGATCTTGAAGGCGTCAACCCAGTTCTCACCCTCGCTGAAGTACAGCTGGTAGTCGGTGATCACGTGGTAGAGCCGGCCGCCGACAAGTCCGAAGGGCACCGCCCAGACGGCGATGTCGGCCACGGTGCCGGCCTTGCCGCCCCGGGCGATCCACCGCTTGTTGCCGTACCAGACGGCGACGAAGACGCCGATGATGATGCAGAGCGCGTAGCCGCGGAGCGGAAGCGGTCCGAGATGGATCGCCCCGCTCGACGGGCTGGGAATGTAGGCAAGTTCCATGGCAGGTCCGACGCTACCCTGCCGCACCGCGACCGGGACAACCCGCCCGGGCAACGTCTGCATAACGGGGCCCGGCGGCGGGCGGGTGTCCGGGCCGCCCGCCGCCGGGCCCCGGCGGGCTCAGGGAGCGGTCGCGCCCGGTGCCGGCGCGGCGGGCGGCGGCGCCATGGCGGGCGACGCGGGGGCCGGCGACGCGGAGGCGGGCGCCGAGGAGGCCGGCGGGGCGGGCGTCCGGCTCCCCGGCCGCTTGCCCTTGTTGGCCTCGGTGACCCACCTGCGGAGATTGGCCACGGAGATCTGCTCCCCCGCCTTGTCCGGGAAGACCGACTCGCCGTTGAGCAGCACGGTCGGCGTGCCCTGGAAGCCGCCCTCCGAGAAGGCCGTGTTCGACTTCCGGACCCAGGAGTCGTGCGCGCCGTCCTCCACACAGCCGCGGAAGGCGGGGGTGTCCAGGCCGTCGACCTTGCCCGCCAGCTCGATCAGCCGGCTGTTCTTCCCGAAGGCGTCGTCCGGCTCCGGCGGCTGGTTCTGGAAGAGGACATCGTGGTACGGGGCGAACTTGCCGGCGTCCTGGGCGCAGGCCGCCGCGTTGGCCGCGCGCAGGGAGCCGCTGCCGCCCATGTTCCCGTCGATGATCGTGGCGAGGTTGTACTCGACCTTCAGCTGACCGGACTTCTCCAGGTCGTGGATGGTGTCCCGGAAGACGTTCTCGAACTGGGCGCAGACCGGGCAGCGGAAGTCCTCCCACACCGTGAGCGTGGACGGGGCGTCGCTCGCGCCGACCGGGATGGCCAGTTGGTCCTTGCCCTCCGCGCCGGCGGGGGCCAGCAGCGGACCGCTCCCGGTGCCGCTGTCCTTGCCGCTGTCGGTGTTGGCGGCGATCACCCCGATCACGGCCGCGAGACCGAGGACGGCCACCACCGCGGCGGAGACGATCAGTGTCCGCCGCCGTCTGTCCCGGGCCTTCTCCCGCTCGCGTTCCTGCTGGAGCCGCTCGCGCGCGGACCCTTTCCGTACCTGATTGTTGTCGCTCACATCCCGCAAACGAACCGGGGAGGCGCCAACGCGCCTCCCCGGTCCGGAACCACCCGTACGAGGGATCACGTACGAGCGCGCCGTCCTACGCGCCGGTGCGCCCCTGCCGCACGCCGTCGGCGAGTTCGGCGGCCAGCTGCCGTACGGCCGCCAGTCCCGTGGCCTCGTCCGGGGCGTCCAGCAGCCGCTGGACGAAGGCGGAGCCGACGATCACTCCGTCGGCGAAGGCGGCGACCTCGGCCGCCTGCCGGGCGTTGGAGACGCCGAGGCCCACGCAGACCGGGAGATCGGTGGCGGCGCGGGTGCGCTCGGTCAGGTCCTGCGCCTGGGCCCCCACCGAGGCGCGGGTGCCGGTGACCCCCATCAGCGAGGCCGCGTAGACGAAGCCGGAGCCGGCCGCCGCGATCGTGGCGATCCGCTCGTTCCTGCTGCTCGGCGCGACGACGAAGACGGTGGCCAGGGAGTGCTTCTCGGCGTGCTCGCGCCACACCCCGGACTCCTCGACCGGCAGATCGGGCAGGATGCAGCCGGCGCCGCCCGCCTCGGCCAGCTCGGCGGTGAAGCGTTCGACGCCGTAGCGGTCGATGGGGTTCCAGTACGTCATCACCAGGACCGGCTTGCCGGTGGCGGCGTGGGCCTCGCGGACCGTGCGCATCACATCGGCGATCTTGACTCCGCCGCGCAGGGCGATGTCGTCGGCGGTCTGGATGACCGGCCCGTCCAGGACGGGGTCGCTGTGCGGCAGCCCCACCTCGACGATGTCGGCGCCGCCCGCCAGTACGGCCTTGACCGCCTCGATGCCGCCGTCGACCGTCGGGAAGCCGGCCGGCAGATAGGCGATGAGCGCGGCCCGGTCCTCCGCCTTCGCCGCCGCGAGCGCCTCGCCCAGCAGCTGTACCTGTCCGCTCACTTCGCTTCCTCCCCGTCGTACAGCCCGAAGTAGCGGGCGGCGGTGTCCATGTCCTTGTCGCCGCGGCCGGAGAGGTTGACCAGGAGCAGCCCCTCCGGGCCCAGCTCGCGGCCGACCTCCAGGGCGCCGGCCAGCGCGTGCGCGGACTCGATCGCCGGGATGACGCCCTCGGTGCGGGAGAGCAGCCGCAGCGCGCTCATCGCCTCGTCGTCGGTGACGGCACGGTACTCGCCCCGGCCGCTGTCCTTGAGGTAGGAGTGCTCGGGGCCGATGCCCGGGTAGTCGAGTCCGGCGGAGATCGAGTAGGGCTCGGTGATCTGGCCCTCCTCGTCCTGGAGGACGTACGACCGCGAACCGTGCAGGATGCCGGGCTCGCCCATGGTGAGGGTGGCGGCGTGCTCGCCGGTCTCGATGCCGTGGCCGGCGGGCTCGAAGCCGATGAGCCGGACCCCGCTGTCGGGGATGAAGGCGTGGAAGAGCCCGATGGCGTTGGAGCCGCCGCCGACGCAGGCGAGAGCGGCGTCCGGCAGACGGCCGGCGCGCTCCAGGATCTGGCGGCGGGCCTCGACGCCGATCACCCGGTGGAAGTCGCGCACCATGGCCGGGAAGGGGTGCGGTCCGGCGACCGTGCCGAAGAGGTAGTGGGTGTGGTCGACATTGGCGACCCAGTCGCGGAACGCCTCGTTGATGGCGTCCTTGAGGGTCCTGCTGCCGGACTTCACCGCGATGACCTCGGCGCCGAGGATGCGCATCCGGGCGACGTTGAGCGCCTGGCGCTCGGTGTCGATCTCGCCCATGTAGATGGTGCAGTCCAGGCCGAAGAGGGCGCAGGCGGTGGCGGTGGCCACGCCGTGCTGTCCGGCTCCGGTCTCGGCGATGACCCGGGTCTTGCCCATGCGCCGGGTGAGCAGCGCCTGGCCCAGCACATTGTTGATCTTGTGCGAGCCGGTGTGGTTGAGGTCCTCCCGCTTGAGGAAGATCCGGGCGCCGCCCGCGTGCTCGGCGAACCGGGGCACCTCGGTGAGGGCGCTGGGCCTGCCGGTGTAGTTGACCAGCAGGCTGTTCAGCTCGGCGGTGAAGGCGGGGTCCGCCTTGGCCTTGTCGTACTCGACGGCGACCTCGTCGACGGCGGCGACGAGCGCCTCGGGGATGAACTTGCCCCCGAAGTCGCCGAAGTAGCCGGTCGCGCTGGGGATGCGGCCGTCGGGGTCGGGAATGAAGAAGTCGGAGGACATCCGGCGTACTCCTCGGTCGGGGCGCGGGGCCCCTGAAGTCTGGTGTGGCTCGGGACGGGCGGTGTGCGCGGTCACCGGGGCCCGTGTTCCCGCGGCCGGGCCCGTGGCACGGGGGAACGGCTCCGGGCGCGGCCGTGGGGCGGCGGCGGAGCTGGTCCTCGTACGCGGGTGGAAGAGCCGGGGGATCACCGGTGCGGGCCCGCCGGGGAGCACTCCCCGGGCGGAGCGGGCGTCAGTGGTGCGCGGGCTCGGCGCGCCATCGCATGCCGTTGACCTGCCCCGGCTCCGAGCCGATCACATACCGGACCCGGCGGCCGTGCACGCGCCGGGCCGGGGCGCGGCAGCCGCGGGGGCGGCAGCCGCGCGCCAGGCGGGCGTATGCGTGGCCGGGGACCGGCGGCGGTCGGCGGGGCGGGTGCACGGGGAGCGTCAGCTCCGTCCGTGGCGCAGGGCCGGGTGGGCGCCGGCGGCGACGAGGTCGGCGACGGCCGCCTTGGGGTCGCGCCCGGTGACCAGGGACTCCCCGACGAGCACGGCGTCGGCGCCCGCGTTGGCGTAGGCGATCAGGTCGTGCGGGCCGCGCACCCCGGACTCGGCGACCTTCACGATGTGGGCCGGGATGTCCTCCGCGACCCGCTCGAAGGTGGAGCGGTCGACCTTGAGGGTCTTGAGGTCGCGGGCGTTGACGCCGATGATGCGGGCGCCGGCCGCCACCGCGCGCTCGGTCTCCTCCTCGTCGTGGACCTCGACCAGCGGGGTGAGGCCGATCGACTCGGCGCGCTCGATCAGCGAGACCAGGGCCTCCTGCTCCAGCGCGGCGACGATCAGCAGCACCAGGTCGGCGCCGTGGGCACGGGCCTCCCAGAGCTGGTAGGCGGTGACGATGAAGTCCTTGCGCAGGACCGGGATGTCGACCTTGGCCCGGACGGCCTCCAGGTCGGCGAGCGAGCCGCCGAAGCGGCGCTGCTCGGTCAGGACGGAGATGACGGCCGCGCCGCCCTCCTGGTAGTCCGCGGCGAGTCCGGCCGGGTCGGCGATGGCGGCGAGCGCGCCCTTCGACGGGCTGGAGCGCTTCACCTCGCAGATGACCTGGACACCCTCGCCGCGCAGCGCGGCGGCGCCGTCCCGGGCCGCGGGGGCCTTGGCGGCACGCTCCTTGAGCTCGTCGAGGCTGACGCGCGCCTGCCGTTCCGCGAGGTCGGCGCGTACGCCTTCGATGATCTCGTCGAGCACACTCACCCGAGCGGCCCCCTTCCGGAACGTTGATGGTTGAGGTTCAGCCACTGCCGATGGTATCCGCAGCGGGGCTCCGGCCTCGCATCCGGCCGCCGGCCGTCCCACGTGATGGGACTCCGGGAGGCCCGGCGCGGGGCCTCAGGGGGCCAGCGCGGAGCCGAACGGAAGATTCCGCACCACGCTGAAGAGCAGGACGGCGCCGCCGAGCGACCACCACCACACGGGTGCGGCACGGAGTCTCAGAGGGCGGGACCGGACGGCGAGAATCAGCCAGGCCAGCCAGATGACGGCGAAGGCGAGAGCGCCGGCCACGGCGACCGCGTTGGACCCGAGAGCCGTGGCCAGGTCGCCGTTGACCATGGCGTGGGCGCTGCGCAGACCGCCGCAGCCCGGGCAGTACAGACCGGTGACGCCGAGCAGCGGACAGACCGGATAGTGGCCGGGTTCATTGGGGTCGACCGCGCCCACGTACGCGAAGGCCCCGGCCACCGCCGCGAGGGTGGCCAGGGGCGCGACGAGCCGGCGGGCGAGCGGGGCGGGTCCGGGCTGCCGCCCGGGGGCGGCGGAGGAGGTCATGGCGTCCACCCCGTGATTGTCGCCGGGGACGCGGGCGGGCGCAGCCCGGCGGTGCCGGTCCGCGCCGCGCGCCGCGGGTCGTCCCGGGCCGTCAGAGAGCGGGGCGGGCGTGGGCGCGCGCCGCCTCGGTGGCCCGCTCCCGGGCCTCCAGCTGCTCCGCGGACTTCTTCGGGCTCCCGAGACCGGCGGCCTTCATCGCCAGGCCGACGGCACCGCCGACGAAGACGAGCGCGATGCCGCCCCAGAAGCCGAGCGGGTTGGCGGCGACCATGAAGACGCCGGCGACGCAGAAGCCGACGAAGGCGATGACGACACCGGTCCAGGCGGCCGGGGTGTGTCCGTGGGCGGAGGCCGACATGAATTGCTCCTCGTTGCTGATGTCTGTGGTGAGCCCGGTGCCGGTGCTCGGGAGTGAGCCCGGCGCCGTGCCGGTGAGCCCTGGTACGGGAATCCGCCGGGCTCGTCACTCATTGTTCCGCACGCGGTGCGTCCGTACGCGTCCGGGGGCCGGGAGCGGGGCCGGATGGCCCGGACGGCCGGGGGCCGGGCGGCGGGGGCCCGGGTGCCGGCGGGCCGGGTGTCAGCGGGTGGGGTCCTCGCCGCGGTCCAGGGCCTTCCACAGGTCCTCGGGGCGGTCGGGGTCGGCGGAAGCGGGCGCGGTGCGGGCCCGGGGCGCTCCCTCGCGCTCGTACCGCCCCGACATGGCGGGCCACCGGGCGCCGTAGCGGAGCGCGAGCAGCCCGGCGGCGAGGATCAGCAGCGCGCCGGCCATGCTCACCCAGGGCCAGGCCGTATGGGTGAGGGCGTCGGCGGTGGCGGCGGAGTCGCCGACGGCCTCGGCCGCCTTGGCGTCGAGGGCCGTGGAGTCGGTGGCGCCGAGGAAGGCGGCGAGCGCGGCGCCGGCGCCGCTCAGGGCGAGCAGCGCCGAGACGAGGAGCCGGCCGGAGCGGCGGACCGCGAAGACGGCGACGAGCGCGGCCAGGCCGACGACGGCGAGAGCGGTGGGGACGCCGGTGACCTCGCTGCCGCCGGCCTCCAGCGGCAGCGGGGTGCCTGCGGCCTCGGCGGTGCCCTCGGCCCAGGTCTGTCCCGAGGTGAGCAGGACGACGGCGGCGCCGGCGGCGCCGAGGAGCAGGGCGGCGGCGAGGCTCCGGCGGCCGCTCCGGGCGGCCGGGGCGGCTGTGGAGGCGGTACGGGGCTGGGGTACGGGAACAGCACTCACCCGACCCACTATCCCCTACGCCGTTCCGGAACCGGGGGGCGGCCGGAGGCTACCGGCCGGTACCGCCGTTCAGACGGTTGGCGGTGTGGACGGCGCGGAGCACGGCGGCGGCCTTGTTCCGGCACTCGGTGTCCTCGGCGACCGGGTCGGAGTCGGCGACGACACCCGCTCCGGCCTGGACGTACGCGGTGCCGTCGCGCAGCAGCGCGGTGCGGATGGCGATCGCGGTGTCGGAGTCGCCGGCGAAGTCGAGATAGCCGACACAGCCGCCGTACAGCCCGCGCCGGGAGGGCTCCAGCTCGTCGATGATCTGCATGGCGCGGGGCTTGGGCGCGCCGGAGAGGGTGCCGGCCGGGAAGCAGGCGGTGAGCACGTCGAAGGCGGTACGGCCCTCGGCGACCTCGCCGGTCACCGTCGAGACGATGTGCATCACATGGCTGTACCGCTCGATGGACATGAAGTCGACGACCTCGACGCTGCCGGGGCGGCAGACCCGGCCCAGGTCGTTGCGGCCGAGGTCGACCAGCATCAGATGCTCGGCGCGCTCCTTGGGGTCGGCCATCAGCTCGTCGGCGAGGGCCTGGTCCTCCTGCGGGGTGGCGCCGCGCGGGCGGGTGCCGGCGATGGGGTGGACCATGGCGTGCCCGTCCTCGACCTTGACCAGGGCCTCGGGGCTGGAGCCGACGACATCGAAGCCGTCGAAGCGGAAGAGGTACATGTACGGGCTGGGGTTGGTGGCCCGCAGCACCCGGTAGACGTCGAGAGCGCTCGCCGCGCACTCCGTCTCGAACCGCTGGGAGGGCACGACCTGGAAGGCCTCCCCGGCCCGGATGCGCTCCTTGATGTCCTCGACGGCCTCCTGGTACTGCTCGCCGCCCCACTTCGCGGAGAACGCGGGCAGCTCGGAGGGCGGCAGCACGGCCGGTACGGAGGCCAGCGGGCGGGCGAGGTCCCTCTCCATGGCGTCGAGCCGGGCGACGGCGTCCGCGTGGGCCTCGTCGACCCCGGTGTCGAGGTCGTTGTGGTTGATGGCGTTGGCGATCAGCACGACGGTGCCGTCCCAGTGGTCGAGCACCGCGAGATCGGAGGTGAGGAGCATGGTCAGCTCGGGCAGCCGCAGATCGTCCCGCTCGCCGGGGCCGATCCGCTCCAGCCTGCGGACGATGTCGTACCCCAGATAGCCGACCATGCCGCCGGTGAAGGGCGGCATGCCGGAGACCAGGTCGCGCGGGGTGTGCAGGGTCTCCACGGTGGCGCGCAGCGCGGCGAGCGGATCGCCGTCGGCGGGGACGCCCACGGGCGGGGTGCCGAGCCAGTGCGCCCGGCCGTCCCGCTCGGTGAGGGTGGCGGCGGAGCGCACACCCACGAAGGAGTAGCGGGACCAGGACCGCCCGTTCTCGGCCGACTCCAGCAGGAAGGTGCCGGGGCGCTCGGCCGCCAGTTTGCGGTAGAGCGCGACCGGGGTGTCTCCGTCGGCGAGGAGGCGGCGGCTGACGGGGATGACACGGCGGTCGGCGGCGAGCTTGCGGAAGGTCTCCAGGTCCATGGCGCCCGACCCTACTTTCCGAGCGGGAGCGCGCCCGCGTCGAAGCAGGTGCGGTCCCCGGTGTGACAGGCCGCGCCCACCTGGTCGACCTTGACCAGCAGGGTGTCGGCGTCGCAGTCGAGGGCGACGGACCTGACGTGCTGGACATGGCCGGAGGTGTCGCCCTTGACCCAGTACTCCCGGCGGCTGCGGGACCAGTAGGTGCAGCGGCCGGTGGTGAGGGTGCGGTGCAGGGCCTCGTCGTCCATCCAGCCCAGCATCAGCACCTCCCCGGTGTCGTACTGCTGGGCGATGGCGGGGACGAGCCCGTCGGGGTCGCGCTTGAGGCGGGCGGCGACGGCGGGGTCGAGGGAGCTGGCGGGGACACTGCTGGTCATGCGCTCCATTGTGCCGCGCCCCGGGGGTGGTCCGGGCCGCCGTCCACAGGCCGGACCCGGACGGGCACGGGCGGGCCGCCCGGCGGGGCGCGGCCGGGTCACCGGGCCGCACCCGGGCGGGTCGCGGACGGGTCGCTGGGCGGACCGGGCCCGGTCGCCGTACCCTGGCCAGCATGTCGACCCATGCGAAGCGTGAACGGCTTCTGCTCGCGGATCTGTTGGAATCGGCCGGTCCGGACGCGCCGACCCTGTGCGGGGGCTGGCGCACCCGGGACCTCGCGGCCCATGTGGTGGTGCGCGAGCGCCGGGCCGACGCGGCCGGCGGCATCCTGTTCGGCGCCCTGCGCGGCAGGCTGGAGCGGGTGCAGTCGGAGTTCGCCGCGAAGCCGTACGAGGAGCTGATCCAGCTGATCCGCACGGGTCCGCCGCGCTTCTCCCCGTACAGCGTCAAGCAGGTGGACGAGGCCGCGAACACGGTGGAGTTCTTCGTCCACGCGGAGGATGTGCGGCGGGCCCAGCCCGACTGGACGGCGCGCCCGCTGGACCGGGTGTTCGAGGACGCGCTCTGGGCCCGGCTGGAGAAGGGTGCCCGGCTGCTTGGCCGGAAGTCACCCGTCGGACTGGTGCTGCGCCGCCCGGACGGGCAGACGGCGGTGGCGCACCGGGGCACCCCGGTGGTCACGGTGACCGGGGAACCGGGTGAGCTGACCGTCTTCGCCTTCGGCCGGCAGGACGCGGCCCAGGTGGATCTGGCGGGCGAGAAGGAAGCGGTCTCCCGGGTCCGGGACGCCCGCCTCGGCATCTCGTCCTGACCGAGGCGCCCGGGCTCCGGCCCGGCCCCGGGGGCGCGCGGCATCCCCGCCCGGGCCCCGCCGTGCCGGAACCGACCGTGCCGGGCCGGCGCCGTGGGGTGATCACCAGCGCACGGGGATCGACCGCACCCCCCGGATCAGCATCCCGGACATCCAGTTCAGCTCCCGCTCGTCCACGGCCAGGGCCAGACCGGGGAAGCGCTCCAGCAGCGAGCGGATCGCGATCTTCCCCTCCATCCGGGCCAGGGGCGCGCCCAGGCAGTAGTGGAGGCCGTGGCCGAAGGCGATATGGCCCCGGGCGTCCCGGCGGATGTCGAAGCGGTCCGGCTCCGGGAAGCGCACCGGGTCGCGGTCGGCGTCGGCCATCGCGATGACGACGGGCGAGCCCGCGGGAATGGTGTCCCCGCCCAGCTCGATGTCCTCCAGGGCGAGCCGGAAGGTGGAGTTCTCCACCGGGCCGTCGTAGCGGAGCATCTCCTCGATCGCGCCGTCGAGCAGACCCGTGTCGGCGCGGAGGTCGGCGAGCTGATCGGGGTGGGCGAAGAGCCCGAGCATGCCGTTGCCGATCAGATTGACCGTGGTCTCGTGCCCGGCGACCAGGATCAGCAGGGACATCCCGATCAGCTCTTTGTGGGAGAGCCGGTCGCCGCCCTCGTCCACGGCGTGGATCAGGGCGCTGAGCATGTCGTCGCCCTGCCGCTCCCGCTTGGCGGCGATCAGCGCGACCAGATACTCCAGCAGCTCCGTGTAGGCCCGCCCCTCGTTCGCGGGGTTGGTGGGGGCGATGATCTCGTTGGACCAGACGCGGAAGCGGTCCCGGTCCAGTTCCGGCACGCCGAGCAGCTCGCAGATGACGATCATCGGCAGCGGGAAGGCGTAGGAGGTGATCAGATCGGCCTCGCGCCGCCCGTCCGCCTCCATCGCGTCGAGCAGTTCATCGGCGACCTGCTGGACCCGGGCGGCCATCGACTCGACCCGGCGGACGGTGAAGCCGCGGGCGACCAGCCGGCGCAGCCGGGTGTGGTCGGGCGGGTCGGCCATCAGCATATGGGCGTGGCCCGGGTGGTCGGGTCCCGCGCCGGAGATCAGCGAGATGTCCCCCGACCCCACCCAGTCGCGGCTCAGCCTCGGGTCGGTGAAGGCGGCACGGCACGCGTCGTGTCCGACGATCAGCCACAGCTCCAGACCTCTGGGGTTGCGCACCCGGTGGAGCGGGCCCTCGGCCCGCAGTTTGGCGTAGACCGGGTACGGGTCGCGCAGGAAATCCGGGCTGAGCTCCAGCAGATCGACAACGGGCCGGACCGCCATGGTGTTCCCCCAGAGGATAGACGGGTTGAACGGCACGCTAACCCGGCCCGCGGGGCGGCTGTACGACGGTTTTAGGACTTCTGTACGTGTAGGGTGCCACGGGTTTGGCCGAAGCCTCCCGCGGCACCGCCGCCACGGCTCAGCGGACCGGGTGACCGGCTTCCCGCAGTGCGTCCTTGACCTGCGCGATGCGCAGATCGCCGAAGTGGAACACCGAGGCGGCCAGCACCGCGTCGGCGCCGGCGGTGATCGCCGGCGGGAAGTGCTCCAGCCGTCCCGCGCCACCGCTGGCGATCACCGGGACGCTCACCAGGGCGCGTACCGCGGCGATCATCTCGGTGTCGTAGCCGTCCTTGGTGCCGTCGGCGTCCATCGAGTTGAGCAGGATCTCACCGGCGCCCAGTTCGGCGGCGCGGTGCGCCCACTCGACCGCGTCGATGCCGGTGCCCCGGCGGCCGCCGTGGGTGGTGACCTCGAAGGAGCCCGACGGGGTGCGGCGGGCGTCGACGGAGAGCACGAGCACCTGGCGGCCGAAGCGCTCGGCGATCTCGCGGATCAGCTCGGGGCGGTCGATGGCGGCGGTGTTGACGCCCACCTTGTCGGCGCCCGCGCGCAGCAGCCGGTCCACGTCGTCGGCCGAGCGGACCCCGCCGCCGACGGTGAGCGGGATGAAGACCTGCTCGGCGGTGCGGCGCACCACGTCGTAGGTGGTCTCCCGGTTCCCGGACGAGGCGGTGATGTCGAGGAAGGTCAGCTCGTCCGCGCCCTCGGCGTCGTAGAGCTTCGCCATCTCGACGGGGTCGCCGGCGTCCCGCAGGTTCTGGAAGTTGACGCCCTTGACGACCCGGCCGTTGTCGACGTCCAGACAGGGGATGACCCGGACGGCGAGGGTCACTCCGCCACCGCCGCGAGCGCTTCCTCCAGGGTGAACGCCTTCGCGTACAGCGCCTTGCCGACGATCGCGCCCTCCACACCCGTGGGGACGAGGGCGGAGATGGCCCGCAGATCGTCCAGCGAGGAGACCCCGCCGGAGGCGACGACGGGCTTGTCGGTGGCGGCGCAGACGTTCTTCAGCAGCTCCAGGTTGGGGCCGAGGAGGGTGCCGTCCTTGGCGATGTCGGTGACGACATAGCGGGCGCAGCCCTCGGAGTCGAGCCGGGCGAGGGTCTCGTAGAGGTCGCCGCCGTCGCGGGTCCAGCCGCGCCCCCGCAGAGTGGTGCCGCGGACATCGAGGCCGACCGCGATCCGGTCGCCGTGCTCGGCGATGACCTTGGCGACCCACTCGGGGCTCTCCAGCGCGGCCGTGCCCAGGTTGACCCGGGTGCAGCCGGTGGCGAGGGCTGCGGCGAGCGAGGCGTCGTCGCGGATGCCGCCGGAGAGTTCCACCCGGATGTCCATGGCGGAGGTGACCTCGGCGATCAGCGAGCGGTTGTCGCCGGTGCCGAAGGCGGCGTCCAGGTCGACCAGGTGCAGCCACTCGGCGCCCGCGCGCTGCCAGGCGAGGGCCGCGTCCAGCGGGGAGCCGTAGGAGGTCTCCGTACCGGACTCTCCGTGGACGAGACGGACGGCCTGGCCGTCGCGGACATCGACGGCGGGGAGGAGTTCGAGCTTGCTCACAGTGTTCCGATCCAGTTGGTCAGCAGCTGGGCGCCGGCGTCGCCGGACTTCTCGGGGTGGAACTGCGTCGCCGACAGCGCGCCGTTCTCCACGGCGGCGACAAAGCGCTCGCCGTGGGTGGCCCAGGTGACCCGGGGGGCGCGGATGACGGGGTTGGTGACTTCCAGATCCCAGTCGCGCACCGCGTAGGAGTGCACGAAGTAGAACCGGTCGCCGGGGTCGATCCCGGCGAAGAGAGTGCTGTCGGCGGGGGTGTCGACGGTGTTCCAGCCCATGTGGGGGACGACCGGGGCCTTGAGCGGGCCGACCGTGCCGGGCCACTCGTCGAGCCCCTCGGTCTCCACCCCGTGCTCGATGCCCCGGGCGAAGAGGATCTGCATGCCGACGCAGATCCCGAGCACCGGCCGGCCGCCGGAGAGCCGGCGCCCGATGATCCACTCGCCCCGGGCGGCGCGCAGTCCGTCCATGCAGGCGGAGAAGGCGCCGACGCCGGGGACGACGAGGCCGTCGGCGTTCATCGCGGTGTCGAAGTCGCGGGTTATCTCGACCTCGGCGCCGACCCGGGCCAGCGCCCGCTCGGCGGAGCGGATGTTGCCGAATCCGTAGTCGAGGACGACGACCTTCCGGGGGGCGCTCATGCCCACACCGTCAGCCGGAGCGCACCTGCGACGAGACACATCGCGGCTCCGATCGCGAGGAGGACGATGACGCCCTTGGGCTGCTCCTGCTTGGCGAAGGAGTACACACCGCCGAGGAGGAAGAGCCCCACGACGATCAGGACGGTGGAGAGGCCGGTCACAGCGCGCCCTTCGTGGAGGGGAGGATTCCGGCGGCGCGCGGGTCGTGCTCGCAGGCGTACCGCAGCGCCCGGGCGAGCGCCTTGAACTGGCACTCGACGATGTGGTGGGCGTTGCGGCCGTACGGGACGTGGACGTGCAGCGCGATCTGCGCCTGGGCGACGAAGGACTCCAGGATGTGCCGGGTCATCGTGGTGTCGTACGAGCCGATCATCGGCGCCATGCGCTCGGGCTCGGTGTGCACCAGATACGGGCGGCCGGAGAGGTCCACGGTGACCTGGGCGAGCGACTCGTCCAGGGGGACGGTGCAGTTGCCGAAGCGGTAGATGCCGACCTTGTCGCCGAGGGCCTGCTTGAAGGCGGCGCCCAGGGCGAGGGCGGTGTCCTCGATGGTGTGGTGCGAGTCGATGTGGAGGTCGCCCTCGGTGCGCACGGTCAGATCGAAGAGCCCGTGGCGGCCGAGCTGGTCGAGCATGTGGTCGTAGAAGCCGACCCCGGTCGAGATGTCGGTCTTCCCGGTGCCGTCGAGATCGACCTCGACGAGCACGGAGGTCTCCTTGGTGGTGCGCTCCACCCTGCCCACGCGGTTCATGCGCTCTGCTCCTTCTTCAACTGACGTACCGCGTCGAGGAACGCGTCGTTTTCGGCAGGGGTGCCCGCGGTGACCCGCAACCGGCCGGGCACACCGTTGTCCCGGACCAGGACGCCCTGGTCGAGAATCCGCTGCCAGGCCTCGTGGGCGTCGGCGAACCGGCCGAACTGGACGAAGTTCGCGTCCGAGTCGGTGACCTCGAATCCGAGGGCGCGCAACTCGGTGACCAGGCGGTCCCGCTCGGTCTTCAGCTGCTCGACGTACCCCAGCAGCGTATCGGTGTGCTCCAGCGCGGCGAGCGCGGTGGCCTGGGTGACGGCGGAGAGGTGGTACGGCAGCCGGACGAGCTGGACGGCGTCGACCACGGCCGGGTGGGCCGCGAGATAGCCGAGCCGGAGCCCGGCGGCGCCGAACGCCTTGGACATCGTCCGGGAGACGACCAGGTGGGGACGGCCCTCGATGAGCGGGAGCAGCGAGGGGCGGTGGCTGAACTCGACATACGCCTCGTCCACCACCACCAGCGACGGGCGGGCCGCCTGGGCCGCCTCGTACAGCGCGAGCACCGTGTCGGCCGCGACGGCGGTGCCGGTGGGGTTGTTGGGCGAGGTGATGAAGACCACCTCGGGCCGGTGCTCGGCGATGGCACGGCAGGCCGCCGCGACATCGACGGTGAAGTCGTCATCGCGGGGGCCGGAGATCCAGCCGGTGCCGGTGCCCCGGGAGATCAGCGCGTGCATCGAGTACGAGGGCTCGAAGCCGATGGCGGTCCGGCCGGGGCCGCCGAAGGTCTGGAGCAGCTGCTGGATGACCTCGTTGGACCCGTTGGCCGCCCAGACGTTCCGCACCCCGACGGAGTGCCCGGTGGTGCGGGTCAGATACGCGGCGAGGCCGGTGCGCAGCTCGATCGCGTCCCGGTCGGGGTAGCGGTTGAGGCCGCGCGCGGCCTCCCGCACCCGCTCGGCGATGCGCTCGACGAGCGGCTCGGGCAGGGGGTAGGGGTTCTCGTTGGTGTTCAGCTGGACGGGGACGTCCAGCTGGGGGGCGCCGTACGGGGACTTGCCGCGCAGCTCCTCACGGACGGGAAGCTCCTCGCGGACGGGGGACTTCTCGCGGACGGGAGACTTCTCGCGGGCGGGCGGCTCGGTCACTTGCTCGGTACCTTCCATCCGAAGCGCGCCTTCAGGGCGGCTCCGTGCGCGGGCAGATCCTCCGCCTCGGCGAGGGTGACGACGTGGTGGGTCACCTCGGCGAGGGCGTCGCGGGTGTAGTCCACGAGGTGGATGCCGCGGAGGAAGGACTGGACGGAGAGCCCCGAGGAGTGGCAGGCGCAGCCGCCGGTCGGCAGGACGTGGTTGGAGCCCGCGCAGTAGTCGCCGAGCGAGACGGGCGCGTAGGGGCCGATGAAGACCGCGCCGGCGTTGCGCACCCGGGCGGCGACCGCGGCGGCGCCGGCGGTCTGGATCTCCAGGTGCTCGGCGCCGTAGGCGTTGACGACGCGCAGCCCCTCCTCCACTCCGTCGACCAGGACGATCGCGGACTGTGTGCCGGAGAGGGCGGGCACGATGCGGTCCTCGACGTGCCGGGTGGCCGCGATCTGCGGGACCAGCTCCCGCTCCACCGCGTCCGCCAGCGCGGGCGAGTCGGTGACCAGCACGGCGGCGGCCATCGGGTCGTGCTCGGCCTGGCTGATCAGATCGGCGGCGACATGGACCGGGTCGGCCGTGGCGTCCGCGAGGACGGCGATCTCGGTGGGGCCGGCCTCGGTGTCGATGCCGATCCGGCCGGTGAAGTAGCGCTTGGCGGCGGCGACCCAGATGTTGCCGGGGCCGGTGACCATGTTCGCGGGCGGGCAGCCGTCGGGGCCGGTGGTGCCGTACGCGAACATCGCGACGGCCTGGGCGCCGCCCACCGCGTACACCTCGTCGACGCCGAGGAGGGCGCAGGCGGCGAGGATGGTCGGGTGGGGCAGACCGCCGTGGTCCTTCTGCGGCGGGGAGGCGAGCGCGATGGACTCGACACCGGCCTCCTGCGCCGGGACCACATTCATGATCACGGAGGAGGGGTAGACGGACCGGCCGCCCGGCGCGTAGAGACCCACGCGCTCGACCGGGACCCACTTCTCGGTGACGGTGCCACCGGGGACGACCTGGGTGGTGTGCTCGCCGCGGCGCTGGGCGCGGTGGACGATCCTGGCGCGCCGGATGGACTCCTCCAGCGCCGCCCTGACCTCGGGGTCCAGCCCCGCCAGTGCGGTGGCGAGCGCGGTGGCGGGGACCCTGACCCGCTCCAGGGTGACGCCGTCGAACCTCTCCGCGTACTCGATCAGCGCCGCCGTGCCGCGATGATGCACGTCCTCGCAGATGGGCCGCACCTTCTCCAGGGCGGCTTCCACGTCGAACTCGGCACGGGGCAGCAGGGCGCGCAGGGCGGCCCCCTCGGGGAGGGCATCGCCGCGCAGATCGATTCGGGAAATCACACGGCCAATTCTCGCAGACCCGATTCGACTGCCGTTCGCCGTATCACTGGCTGATACACACCCCAGGGTGCTCCCGCATATTCCATGACCACTAGCGTTCACCCGGTCACTCAGCGGGAAGAACGACTGTACGACACGTTGAGTGAGCGCCGGTGCACGCAGAGGAAGCGGAGGAGCGGCCTTGACAGAGCCGCCGGACGAGGGACCCCCGGACGGGCTCAGCCCGACCGAACAGCGCATGTGGAACGCCTTCCGGAATGGGAGCACCTACGACCTGAGCGATCCCGACCCCCTGCTGAACGACCCCTTCTCGCCCCGCCGCTGGGGCCCCGAGCGCAGTGTCCGGGCCTCGATCGTGGCCCGGCTGCTGCTGAGCGGACCGGAGCCGCACCCCGGGCGGGTCGCGGCGCTGAAGCTGCGCGGCGGGCAGATCACCGGCACGCTCAAGCTGGCCGGCGGCAGCGTCTCCCCCTATGTCGAGCTGAGCGGCTGCCGGTTCGAGAACGAGATCTGGCTGCCGGAGACGCACTTCACGACCGTGCGCATGGTGGGCTGCGCGATTCCGCGGATCGAGGCGGCCCGGCTGCGCACCGAGGGCGATCTGCATCTGCCGCGCTGCCGGGTGGAGCACGGCATCCGGCTCACCGACGCGCAGATCGGCACGGATCTGCTGATCAACCAGATCCATGTGCGGCCGGACCGCCGGGGCCGGGCGATCACGGCGGACGGCCTCTCGGTGGCGCAGGACTTACAGGCGGAGCTGATCGAGACGTACGGGGAGGTGAGTCTGCGCGGCGCGAAGGTCGGGGTCTCCCTGAGCCTGCGCGGCAGCCGGCTGCGGGCCGCCGCCGAGCGCCGGGCGCTCAACGCCCCCCAGCTGACGGTCGAGCGGACGCTGTACATGACCGGTGCCTGGGTGAGCGAGACCACCGGCGACCAGAACGCCACTCCCCCGTTCGGCATCCCGCTGGGCGACGCGCGGCGGCGCAACACCCGGCTCCGGCCCTTCGAGTGCTACGGCGGGGTGCGTCTGGACGATGGCCGGTTCGGGGACGCGGTGGATCTGCACCGGGCGCGCTTTGTGCTCAGCCCCGGGGAGGAGCTGTCGCTGCGCCGGATAGTCAGCCCCGAACTGCGGTTCAACGCCCAGCGCCCCGAGGAGGGCCGGGTCGTGCTGAACGGGGCGAAGGTGGTGACCCTGGTCGATCTGGCGGCGAGCTGGCCGGGGCCCGGGGGCCTGGCGATGGGCGGCTTCGTCTACGAGAACCTCGTGCCGTACGAGGACTTCCCGCTCAGCCGCCGGCTGGAGTGGGTGGCGTCGGCGACGCCGGAGTACTCCCCGGAGCCGTACGAGCGGCTGGCGACCGTGCTCCGCAACAGCGGGGAGGACGCGGACGCGCGGGAGGTGCTGCTGACCAAGCAGCGCCGCCGCCGCGAGACGCTGCCGCTGGCGGCGAAGCTGTGGGGCTTCCTCCAGGACTGGACCGTGGCGTACGGCTACCGGCCGGGGCGGGCCGCGCTGTGGATGGCGGTGGTGTGGGCGGCGGGGGCGCTCGCCTTCTCCCGGGTCGACCCGGCCCCCATCAAGAAGGAGGAGCACCCGGAGTGGAACGCCCCGCTCTACGCGCTGGATCTGCTCATCCCGGTGATCAACCTCGGCCAGGACGGGTACTGGCGGCTGGAGGGGCACTGGCAGTGGGCCGCCGCGGTGCTGGTGATGCTGGGGTGGATTCTGGCGACGACGGTGGCGGCGGGGGCGACGAGGCTGCTGAACCGGGGATGAGCCGGGGATGCGCCGGGGGCCGTGAGGTGCGGCCGGGGCCTGGCGGGCGGCCGGGAGTGGCGGGCCGGGCGGTGAGCGCGTGCCCCGGCGGACGGCGGGGGCGCCCTTCCTCACGGCGGGGGCGCTTTTCTTTACAGTCTCTTGGCTTGCGTCAGGACAACCATCCCGCCGCCACCAAAGCTTCACAGCCACCCTCTGGCGCCGCCCCCACCTGCGGTTTTCAATGGTCCGCACCATGTCATTGCCGAGAGCACTGCTTCGCACCCTGCGCATGATCCGCCATTCGCCGCGGCTGGCCGAGGGACTGCCACCCGGCGAGGAGGTGCTGCTCGACGCGCCCGATGAACGGATCGGGCCGGCCCTGGTGGCCGCGGCCCTGGGCGAGTACGAACCGGCGGCCAAGCTGCTGGCGACCACCCGGGAGGCGGCGGAGTGGGAGAACCGCGACCGGTATGTGATGCGGCTCGCGGTCTTCGCGTACTCCCGGGGCGAGTGGCTCGGCTCCTGGCTGGCCGCCGCGCCGCACGACCCGGACGCGCTGACCGTCAAGGCGGAGCTGGCGGTGCGGCGGGCGTGGGAGTCGCCCGCACGGGTGGAGCGGCTGCGCGAGATCGGTCCGCTGATCGGCGCGGCGGCAGCGGCGGCCCCCGGCGATCCCGTGCCCTGGCGGATCGCCCTGGACCACGCCCGCGGCACCCATGCCGGGCACACCGCGTTCGAGGGGCTGTGGGAACAGGCGGTGCGCCGTTCGCCGCACCACTACGGCTGCCATGTGGCGGCCCTGCGCTATCTCTCGGCGCAGTGGCACGGCTCGCACCGGGAGTGCTTCGACTTCGCCGAGCAGGCGGCGGCGGACGCGCTGCCGGGGTCGCTGGTGCAGGCGCTGCCGGTGCGGGCGGCCTTCGCCAGGATCGAGAACGAGGGGTTCGGGACCGCGGCGAAGCCGGTATCGGCGCTGGAGGCCGAGCGGATCGACCGCGCGGCCGATCTGGCGGCGGCGCTCTCCGCCGGATACCCGGCGGCGGACCCCTGGCCGGCCGAGGTGCGCAATCTCACCGCGTACATCCTGGTCAGACGGGGGCGGTGGGAGGCGGCGCTGGAGCAGTTCCGGCTGATCGGGCCGTACGCGACCTCGTTCCCGTGGAACCGGTTCTCGGATGATCCGCTCGGACAGTTCCTGGACGCGCGGGACGGGGTACGGATCGAGCTGGCGTCCCGGACACCTCTGCGGTCCCGTACCGGACGAAGCGGCCCCGCGGGCCATTAGGCTAGACCGTTGTGACCACCGCACGGCTCCCGCTCTTTCCGCTGAACTCGGTACTGTTCCCGGGGCTCGTCCTGCCCCTGAACGTCTTCGAGGAGCGCTACCGCGCCATGATGCGCGAACTGCTCAAGACGGATGATTCCGAACCGCGTCTGTTCGCCGTGGTCGCCATCCGCGACGGCCGCGAGACCGCGGCGACGGCGCCCGGCCTGCCCGACCCGACCGCGCTGCCCGAGCGCGGCCCCGCGGCGGGCTTCGGGGACGATCCCCTCCAGGTGTTCCACCCGGTGGCGTGTGTCGCGGACGCGGCGACGATCCGCGAGCGCGAGGACGGCACCTTCGAGGTGCTCGCCACCGGTACGACCCGGGTGCGGCTGCTCTCCGTCGACGCGAGCGGGCCCTTCCTCACCGCCGAGGTGGAGGAGATCCCCGAGGCGACCGGCGAGGGCGCGGGCGCCCTGGCCGAAGGGGTGCTGCGGGCCTTCCGGAGCTACCAGAAACGGCTGGCCGGGGCGCGCGAGCGGACCCTGTCGACCGGCGCGGAGCTGCCGGACGACCCGTCCGTGGTGTCGTATCTGGTCGCGGCGGCGGCGGTGCTGGACACGCCCGCCAAGCAGCGGCTGCTGGAGGCGCCGGACACGGCGGGGCGGCTGCGGGAGGAACTGGAGCTGCTCCGCGCGGAGACGGCGGTGATCCGGCATCTGCCGTCGCTGCCCGCGGTGAATCTGACCCAGGCACCGACCAACCCCAACTGAACCAGGAGACCGCCCGGGGAGTTCCTTTCGGATCGGGCCGGATCGGTGAGCGGGGTCCGGTGCCATGGATCGCGAGGCGGAGGAGGGAGCCCACGCGGAGCGTCGGCGACGGACGACGAGACGGCGAGGCACGGTGCCGGGGCTCGCGAGCCCCGGCAGGATCCGAAAGAGACGGCCCAGTGGCGAGGAAGTCCGGAAAGCAGGGGGGCACCCCGGCGACGGTGGCGCTGACGGCGGCGGGCGCGCCGTTCACGGTGCACGCGTACGAGCACGACCCGTCGGCCGCGTCGTACGGCGATGAGGCGGCCGAGGCGATGGGGGTGGCGCCGGAGCGGGTGTTCAAGACGCTGGTGGCCGAGGTGGACGGAGAGCTGACGGTCGCGGTGGTCCCGGTGGCGGGGCGGCTGGATCTGAAGGCGCTGGCGGCGGCCGTCGGCGGGAAGCGGGCGGCGATGGCGGACCCGGCGGCGGCGGAGCGCGTCACCGGGTACGTCCGGGGCGGGATCTCACCGCTGGGCCAGCGGAAGCGGCTGCCGACGGTGCTGGACGAGTCGGCCTCGGAGCACTCCACGATCTGTGTCTCGGCGGGGAGGCGGGGGCTGGAGGTGGAGGTGGCGCCCGGGGATCTGGTGGGGTTGACGGGGGCGGTGCTGGCGAGGATCGGGCGGGTGTAGGGGTCGACGGGGAGGGGTTCCTCCGGTATTCCCGTAGGGACGCCCACCGAGGAGGCCCTCCGTGTCCAAGCGCACCCGCAAACGCAAGTGGCGCACCCGCAAGGCCAACCACGGCCGCCGCCCGGCGTAGCCCCGCCGGCGATGAAGGCGGGGAGGGTCGGGGGCAGGCCCGCGACCGCGGCCCGCCGCGCCGTGCGGGTCTCCCGAGGTGCGGGGTCCGTCCTCAAACGCCGGACGGGCTGAAATACCCCACCCCCACCAGGAACACCCCTCGAACCGGCCCAGTCAGCCCAGACCACCCAAATCCCCGGGCCCCCCGCAGATCACCGCAGCGGCAGAAAACAGCCCCGCCGGCGACGGAGGCGCGGGGGCTCGGGGACAGGCCCCCGACCGTCGCCCGCGCCGTGCGAGGGGAGGCTCAGGAAGTGGGAGGGGCATCCCAGGGCGGGAGCGCCGGAGCGGGGTCCGGGTCCTTCGGGGTGAAGAAGGCCGTGAGGGTCAGATGGGTGAGCATCGCCGCGAGCGGCCACGCGAGCAGCATCCCCTTCGCCCCCAGCTTCAGCGGCGCGTCAAAGGTCACCCCCTTCCCCACCTCCTTCGCGTGGGCCACCACATCCGCCGTCGGCCCCCACCACACCCCCACCCGCCACGCCAGCAGCGACCCCAGCGCCCCGCCCAGCGCCAGCCCCACGACCAGGACGATCCCGCCGCGCCGCCGGTACCAGTACACCGCCGCCGCGCTCACCACCCCGAAGCCGATCCCCAGCAGCGCGAAGACGCTGTCCGCCCCCACCGCCGCCTCGCCCTCGGTGTTCTTCAGGAAGACGGCCTTGCCGTCGGAGATCAGCGGCACCCTCGGTGCCAGCCAGAGCCACAGCAGGCCCAGCGCCACGCCGAGCGCGGCCACGGCCACCATGACCAGCGCGCCGTCCCGGGCCTCGGCCCGGAGCCCGGGGTCGCCGGCGGTCCCGTCCGCCGGGCCGGGCGGGGGCGGAGCCTGCCAGGAGTCGTCGTTCGGCGGCGGCGGAGTCAGAGGTGCGGTCACCCGGCCATCGTGCCAGGCGGGCGCGGTCCGCGCCTCACCGGACCGCCGCCCGCCGGTACGCCCAGGTGGCGACCGCCAGCGACACCACACCCACCACGGCGCAGACCGTCAGATCGAGCGCGACGCCCGCCCAGTCCGGGCTGCTCTCGAACGTCCTGGCCAGCGCCTCCACACCGTAGGTGGAGGGCAGCAGATCACGCGCGTACGAGATGACCGCGGGCATCCGGTCGGCCGGCAGCACCCCGAGCAGCAGCGCCGCCGACATCCCCAACTGGCCCAGCAGTGTGGCGAGTTCCTGGCGCGGCGCCAGCAGCCCCAGCGCGGCGCCGAGGCCCGCGAGGGCCGCCCCGGCGAGCGGGATCACCGCGACCAGCACCCAGAGATGCGTCATCGGCAGCGAGAAGAGCACACTGCCGGCCACCGCGGTCACGATGGTGCCGGGCACGGTGAAGGAGGCGTACGCCCCCGCCGCGCCGAGCACCACGGCCGCGGGCGGCACGGGCAGGGTGGCGTAGTGGTCCAGGCCGCCGCTCGCCCGCAGCTGCCCGAAGTACTGGGCGAGGAGGTTGAGTGCGACAAACGCGACGACCAGCACGGAGGAGCCGGCCACCACGGCCCGCGCCTCGTCCCCGCCGTCGACGACCCCCCGCATCAGGACCATGATCCCGACCGACTGGAAGGTCGCCACGAAGAGCAGCGGGATGCGGGCGACCCGCGCCCGCGACAACTGGGCGCGGTAGACCGCGCCCATCGCGGGAAACAGCCGGGCCCGGGGCGCGAGCGGCGCGGCGGCCATGGCCTCCGGCACCTCGATCCCCCTGGTCCTCGTCCTCCCGGACACCGCCTCCACGGGCACGATGCTCACGCCTTGACCAGCCCCTTCGTCGCGTTCCCCCCGAGCGCCAGATACACGTCCTCCAGGCTGGGCGTCGCCAGCGTGAAGTCGTCGAGCGCCGCGAAGGCCGCGCCGCCCGTCACCGCGGCGACCGCGGCCCGTGCCTCGTCCGGCGCGAGCCTGAGCACCCAGCGGCGCCCGGACTCCTGCGCGGAGCCGCGGAGCGCGGCCACCTCCGGCACATCCAGCGGTGCGCGCTCGCGCCACACCAGTTCCACCCGTACCTCACCCGCGATTCGTTCCTTGAGCCCACTGGGGGTGTCACAGGCGATCACCCGGCCCCGTTCGAGCACGGCGACCCGGTCGAGCACGGTCTCCGCCTCGATCACATTGTGGGTGACGAGAAGGACGGTCGTGCCGTACCGCTCCCGTCTGCGGTCCACCGCGCCCCAGACCGCGCGCCGGGCCACGGGGTCCATCCCGGCCGTGGGCTCGTCCAGGACGAGCAGCGGGCGCCGGCCGACCAGCGTGGCGGCGAAGCAGGCCAGCCGGCGCTGTCCGCCGGAGAGCCGCTTGAGCGGGCGCCCGGCCAGCTCGGTCAGCCCCAGTTCCTCCAGTACGGCGTCCCGCTCGGCGCGGGCGTCCCGGGTGGTCAGCCCGCGCAGCCGCCCGGTGGTCTCGGCGGCGAGGGCGACGGTCAGCTCGTCGAGTGCCGTGGACTCCTGTCCGAGATAGCCGATGAGCCGCGCCGCCCGCTCGGGGTGGCGCACGAGATCGTGGCCGAGCACCTCGACGCTGCCCGAGTCGGGCCGCATCAGACCGGTGAGCTGGCGGACGAGAGTGGATTTCCCGGCTCCGTTCGGGCCGAGCAGTCCGAAGATCTCACCGCCCTCGACTTCCAGGCTGATGCCGTCCGTTGCCCGGACCTCCGGCGTCGCCGGGACTCCTCTGCGGGCGCGCGCGGCAGGGTACGTCTTCACCAGTCGCCGCACTACGCACACCGTACTCACGAGGTACGAGAGTACGGGGTCGCGCTCGCTACTCCCCCGCGGGGGCGTGTTCGGCGGCGGCCCGTACATCGATCTCCCGCCAGAATCCGGCGCGGATCGCATAGCGGTCGTGCTCGTCGATCTGGTCGTCCTTGTGCGCGAGGAGGCCGAACCGTGCCGCGTACCGGAGCAGTTCACCGTCGATGCGGTGGGGAATGCGCGGGTACATCGTGGACAGCTTCTGGACGTGCCCGGTCTCGGTCAGCCGTTCCATCCAGCGCCGGGCGAAGACCTGGCCGACCTCGAAAGGGTCCCCGCCGACGGTGGTGATGTCCTCCTCGCGGTCGGCCCAGCGCTGCTCGGCGCTGGTGAGCTGGGCGAGGGTGGGCAGGGACGCGGTCTCGGCCGGCTCCCCCAGCGGCCCGGCGCCCGGCCGCTCCACCCAGCCCTTGTCGGAGGACCAGCGCAGGGTGGCGCTCGCCGGGTGGTGCGGGGTGTGGCTGCCCGGGGCGCGCAGGCTCGCGAGGTCCTTGGGGGTGGGCACCCCCTTGGCGGCCGCGGGGGCGGGAGCCGCCGGGGGCCCGTCCGGCGGGGCGGGCCGCGAGCCGTTGCGGGGGGTATCGCCGCCGGCGGCCTGGGCGGCGGCGAGGGCCGACTCGGGCAGCGGGGCGGAGAGGATGGCCGCGATCTCCGGCCGGGGCACGGGCGGCGGCGCGCAGACCCCGCTCAGCTCCTTGGCCCGGACCGCGGTGGTGATCCAGGCCCGGTCGAGCACCCGGCGCTCATCCGCCTCGGCGACCAGGTCCTCCGACTGGTTGTAGTCGCCGTCGGCGGCCTGCACCGCCCAGAGGTGGACGGCGACGCCGTGCTCCTTCGCGGACATCAGACCGGGCAGCAGATCGCCGTCCCCGGTCACGAGCACCACATCGGAGCAGGCGCGGTTTCTGGCCAGCTCGGTCAGTTCGGCGTGCATGGCCGCATCCACCCCCTTCTGCGCCCAGCGGCCGTCGCTGCGGGTGAGCGCGCCCAGCCGGACCGTCACCCGGGGCATCACCCGCAGTCGGCGGTGCTCCGGCTGGGGCACTCGGTCGGGGGCGCCGTCGAACCAGTAGATGCGCAGCAGGGGGCGTTCCGTGTCGGCCTCCGCGAGTTCACGCAGGCCCAGGATGAGGGCGGCGTGGTCGACGGTGATCCGGGAACGTGTCGGTTCCCCGGCGAGCAGGCTCGCGGCGGCGCCGAGCAGATAGCCGGCGTCCACCAGCACAACGCAACGGTCCACGCGCTCCACCCTCTTTCGGGTACTCAGAGGTCCTGGGGACTGGGAAATCGGGGAAATGCCTGAAGATCTGAGAAAGTGAAGAATCGATCTTGGGAAATCTGAGAGATCCGGCGGTTCCGGGGAATCGAGGAACGTACACACCCCGGGTACGGTTCCGGACCGGGGATTGTTCCGGGTTTCCTTCGAGTCTGCCCGACGGGATGAGGGTTAACGGCCGGAACTCGATCATCGGCGTGGCGAAACCTCGCCAGACGTCGATGACAAGGGGCCCTTACCCACCGCAATGATCCAAAATGCGACTCATCGTCCCGTATGTGAATCTGGTCGCGGCCCTGGCCCCGAGAACCCCCGATGGAGGCACACCATGGCCAAGAACAAGAATCGCAAGGGCAGTCATCAGCAGGACCGCTCCAGCGCCGCGGAACGCGGCAAGGAGGAGGCCAGGTCGACGGCGTTCGAGACCCAGAACCAGCCCCAGTCGCAGGCGCAGGGCAGCCCGTCGGATGTCGCCCGGAAGCACCAGCGGCGCTTCGGCCACAACTGACGCCATCCCTGACGCCCGCCCCGGCGGAGCCGTGGACGCACGGAAGGGGCGCGCCCGTACCGACGGGCGCGCCCCTTCCGTGTGCCGGTCTGCCGGTCAGCCCGCCAGGCAGGCCGGGCCGAGCAGCACCTTCAGATCGCCGAAGAGCGCCGGGTCCGGCTGCACCCGGTGCCGGTCGAGCCGGAGCACCGTGGTGGAGCGGGGGCCCTGGAGCTTGATCCGCACCTCGGTGTTGCCCCGGTGGTGGCTGAGGATCTCCCCGAGCCGGGTCACCATCGGCGGGGTGACCTTCACGGTGGGGATGGTGACGACCACCGGGGCGTTGGTGCCCGCCGACGAGAGATCGGGGACCATCAGCTCCATGGCGACGAGACGGGGCACGTCCTCGCGCTTGTCGAGGCGCCCCTTGACGAAGACGACGGTGTCCTCGACGAGCTGGGTGGAGACGAGCTGGTAGGTCGCGGGGAAGAACATGCACTCCAGCGACCCGGCGAGGTCCTCCACGGTGGCGATCGCCCAGGCGTTGCCCTGCTTGGTCATCTTCCGCTGGAGGCCGGAGATGATCCCGCCGATGGTCACCACCGCGCCGTCCGCGTGCTCACCGCCGGTGAGCTGGGAGATGGAGGCGTCGGACTTGTCGGAGAGGACGTGTTCGATGCCGAAGAGCGGGTGGTCGGAGACATACAGCCCGAGCATTTCCCGCTCCTGGGCCAGCAGATAGGACTTGTCCCACTCCACATCGGAGAATTCGATGTCCAGGCCGAAACCGGGCTCGTCGGGCGCGTCCGCGTCGCCCATCCCGCCGAAGAGGTCGAACTGCCCCTCGGCCTCCTTGCGCTTCACCGCCACCACGTTGTCGATCATCGGCTCGTGGTGGGCGACCAGCCCCTTGCGGGTGTGGCCCATCTCGTCGAAGGCGCCGGCCTTGATCAGCGACTCCACCGTCCGCTTGTTGCAGACGACGGCCTCCACCTTGTCCAGGAAGTCGGGGAACGAGGCGTATTTCCCCTTGGCCTTGCGGCAGCGGATGATCGAATCGACGACATTCGTGCCGACATTCCGTACCGCTGTGAGACCGAAGAGGATCACGTCGTCGCCCTGGGCGGCGAAGTTCGACTGGGATTCGTTCACATTGGGCGGCAGCACCTTGATGCCCATGCGGCGGCACTCATTGAGATAGACCGCCGATTTGTCCTTGTCGTCCTTCACCGAGGTCAGCAGCGCGGCCATGTACTCGGCCGGGTAGTTCGCCTTCAGATAGGCGGTCCAGTAGGTGACCAGGCCGTAGGCCGAGGAGTGGGCCTTGTTGAAGGCGTATCCGGCGAAGGGGACCAGCACGTCCCACAGGGCCTGGATCGCCTCGTCGGAGTAGTTGTTCTCGCGCGCGCCGGCCTGGAAGATCGTGAAGTTCTTCGCCAGCTCCTCGGGCTTCTTCTTGCCCATGACGCGGCGGAGGATATCGGCCTCGCCGAGCGAGTACCCGGCGATGATCTGGGCGGCCTTCTGGACCTGCTCCTGGTAGACGATCAGGCCGTGGGTGATGTCCAGGACCTCCCGGAGCGGCTCCTCCAGCTCCGGGTGGATCGGGGTGATCTCCTGCTGCTTGTTCTTGCGCAGGGCGTAGTTGGTGTGGGAGTTCATTCCCATCGGGCCCGGCCGGTAGAGGGCCGAGACGGCGGAGATGTCCTCGAAGTTGTCGGGTTTCATCAGCCGCAGCAGCGAGCGCATCGGCCCGCCGTCGAACTGGAAGACGCCGAGGGTGTCGCCCCGGCAGAGCAGTTCGAAGGTGGGGGCGTCGTCGAGGGGGAGAGCGAGCATCTCCAGGTCGACGCCCTTGTTGGCCTTCACCATCTTGATGGCGTCGTCCATGATCGTGAGGTTGCGCAGACCGAGGAAGTCCATCTTCAGCAGTCCGAGCGACTCGCACTGCGGATAGTCCCACTGGGTGATGGTGACGCCGTCGGTGTGGCGGACCCAGACCGGCGCGTGGTCCGTGATGGTCTCGCTGGACATGATCACGCCGGCCGCGTGCACACCCATCTGCCGGACCAGGCCCTCGACGCCCTTGGCGGTGTCGATGACCTTCTTCACATCCGGTTCGTTCTCGTACATCGCGCGGATCTCGCCCGCCTCGCTGTAGCGCGGGTGCGAGGGGTCGGTGATGCCGGAGAGGTCGATGCCCTTGCCGAGGACATCGGCGGGCATGGCCTTGGTGAGCCGGTCGCCCATGGCGTACGGATAGCCGAGGACCCGGGCCGAGTCCTTGATCGCGTTCTTCGCCTTGATCTTTCCGTAGGTGCCGATCATGGCGACCTTGTCGGCGCCGTACTTCTCGGTCACATAGCGGATGACCTCCACGCGCCGGCGCTCGTCGAAGTCGATGTCGACATCGGGCATGGAGACACGCTCGGGGTTGAGGAACCGCTCGAAGATCAGCCCGTGCTCGATCGGGTCGAGGTCGGTGATCCCCATCGCGTAGGAGACGATCGAGCCGGCGGCCGAGCCGCGGCCGGGGCCCACCGCGATGCCCTGGTTCTTCGCCCACATGATGAAGTCGGCGACCACCAGGAAGTACCCCGGGAACCCCATCTTGATGATGACGTCCATCTCGTACTCCGCCTGCTTCTGGCGGTCCTCCGGAACGCCGCCGGGGAAGCGGCGCTCCATGCCGACCCGGACCTCCTCCCGGAACCAGGAGACCTCGGTGTATCCCTCGGGGATGTCGAACCTGGGCATCAGGTTCCGCTCCTGGAACATGCCCTCGGTGTCGATCTGCTGCGCCACCAGCAGGGTGTTGCGGCAGCCCTCCTGCCAGGCGTCCGACGAGTCCACCGCGTACATCTCGTCGGTGGACTTGAGGTAGTAGCCCGTGCCGTCGAAACGGAACCGGTCCGGGTCGGAGAGGTTCTTGCCCGTCTGGATGCAGAGCAGCGCGTCGTGCGCCGTCGCCTCGCTCGCGTAGGTGTAGTGCGAGTCATTGGTCACCAGGGGCGGGATGTCCAGCTTCCGCCCGATCTCCAGCAGCCCGTCCCGCACCCGGCGCTCGATCTCGATCCCGTGGTCCATCAGCTCCAGGAAGTACCGCTCCTTCCCGAAGATGTCCTGGTACTCCGACGCCGCCTTCAGCGCCTCGTCGAACTGACCCAGCCGCAGCCGTGTCTGGAGCTCACCGGAGGGGCACCCGGTGGAGGCGATCAGGCCCTCCGACCACTGGGCGATCGTCTCCTTGTCCATCCGCGGCCACTTCTGGAGCCACCCCTCCGCGTACGCGTCCGAGGAGAGCCGGAAGAGATTGTGCAGCCCCGTCTTGTTCGCCGCCCAGATCGTCTTATGCGTATAACCACCGGAACCGGAGACATCGTCCCGCTTCTGGTGCGGCTGTCCCCACTGGATCTTCCGCTTCGTCCGCCGCGACTCGGGCGCCACATACGCCTCGATGCCGATGATCGGTGTCACACCGGCCTTCTTCGCCGTGTGGAAGAAGTCGTAGGCGCCGTGGAGATTGCCGTGGTCCGTCATCGCGATGTGCGACATGCCCATCTCATTGCAGGCCGCGAACATGTCCTTCAACCGCGCCGCACCGTCCAGCAGCGAGTACTGGGTGTGCACATGCAGATGCGTGAACGGCGGTTTGGTCACGGCGGGGGCCTCCAGAGAAACGGGCGACGGCAGGCAGCGGAGTGTCTGGGGGGACAGCTCGGAAGTCTACGACTTGGGACCGACAGACGAGGCTCGCCCGGAGGAAGCCGGGCGGGGGCACTCCCGTGCGGGTCCGCGCGTTGGAGAGGTCGGAAGAACCCTTCTCCCCGGTCAGCGCCGGGGCCCTCTCGTCCCTGCCCAGGAGGCACAGAGCGATGTCGGTACCGCACCCCGCCGAGGTCACGGCCGAAGAGCGCGGTGAGCAGATTCTCACCGTGATCGGGAGCGCCTTCGGCGAGCTCCTGGCCGCCGACCCGGCCGCCTTCCGGGTCAAGTTCCGGAAGATGGCCGGCTCGGCCTTCGCCTTCTACCGCGGCACCGCCTGCCTGTTCTACAGCGATCTGGAGCGGGAGCACGCGGCGCGCGGGGACCAGGGCATCCACAGCGGTCCGTATCTGGACGAGCGCACCAGCCGGGTGTGGATTCACGGCGATCTCCACGCGGAGAACTTCGGCACCTATATGGACTCCAACGGCCGGCTGATCTTCAATGTCAACGATTTCGACGAGGCCTATGTCGGCCCCTTCACCTGGGATCTGAAGCGGCTGGCCGCCTCGCTGGCGCTGATCGGCTACACCAAGGCGTTCAGCGACGACCAGATCACCGCGCTGGTGTCCACCTTCGCCACCGCCTACCGGGAACGCATCCGCGCCCTGGCGAGCGGCGCCAAGGAGGAGGAGCTGCCGCCGTTCACCCTGGACACCGCCGAGGGCCCGCTGCTGGACGCGCTCCGCGACGCCCGCTCGCTGACCCGGTTCGCGCTGCTGGACTCGATGACCGAGATCCGGGACTTCGAGCGGCGCTTCGCCCCCGGCGGCAGCGCGATCGAGCTCGACGCCGCCACCCGGTACAAGGTCCTCGCGGCCTTCGACGGCTATCTGGAGACACTGCCCGAGTCCAGCCTCACCCGCCCCGACTCGTACCGCGTGAAGGACGTGGTCGGCAGGCGCGGCATCGGCATCGGCTCCGCCGGGCTGCCCTCGTACAACATCCTCCTGGAGGGCAACAGCGACGCCCTGGAGAACGATGTCGTGATCTATATGAAGCAGGCGCAGACCCCGGCGGTCTCCAGCCATATCGACGATCCGGCCGTGCGCGGGTACTTCCGCCACGAGGGCCACCGCACGGTGATCTCGCAGCGGGCGCTCCAGGACCACGCCGATCCCTGGCTGGGCTGGACCGAGCTGGACGGCGCGGGACAGCTGGTCGCCGAGGTCTCCCCGTACGCGGTGGACCTGGACTGGTCGGACATCGACGACGCCGGGGAGATCGCGGCGGTCGTCGCCGATCTGGGCCGGGCCGCGGCCACCATGCACGGCGCCGCCGACGACGAGAGCGGCCACTCGCTGGTCCCGTTCTCGACCGAGCGGGCCATCGACGCGGCCATCGCGGCCGACGAGGAGGGCTTCGCCCGGCTGCTGGTGGAGTTCGCGCACGGGTACGGCGCGCGGGCGCGGGCCGACCACCAGATCTTCGTCGATCTCTTCCGCAACGGCCGCATCCCGGGACTGTGAGCGGGGCGGTGAGCGGAGGGTGAGCGAGCGGTGACCAGGGCGGGCGCCGGGGCGGTGACAGGGGCTCCGGCCGGGCCCGGGGCTCCGGCGGATTGGGCCGGAGCCCTTAAGGCTCCTCTCAGGCGGGCATGACACACTCGGATGGCGATGGACGTATCGGGAGTGCAGCTCAGAGCGCTGCGGGCGGCGATCTTCACGGCACTGGCCGTGACGCTGTCCGCCGCGTCCCATGTGCTGCTCTCCCGGGCCCCGCTGCCGTGGACCACGGTGGCGGCGCTGTCCGCGGGCGTTTTCGCCGCCGCCTACGCCCTCTCGGGCCGTGAGCGGGGGTACTGGCGGATCGCGAGCCTGCTCGTCCCGCTCGAACTGGCCGCCGACACGGTCTTCACCGCCGGGCAGGACGCCTGTTACGGCCCCGGGGGCGGCCCGGTCACCGGATCGCTGCGGGCGCTGGGGCTCGATGTGCTCTGCGGCGGCGTCGGCGGACAGCTCGCCGGGGTGAGCCCGGCCGAGCACGGCACGGCGGCTCTCCTGCAGAGCCCCGCCCCGGCGCTGCCCTGGCTGCTGCTCGCCGCGCATGTCTCGGTCGGGCTGCTCGCCGCCGCCTGGCTGTGGCACGGGGAGGCCGCGCTGGCCGCCCTGCTGCGGACGGTCGGCACCCTCGCGTTCCGCCCGCTGCTGATCGCCGTCGCCGTGGTCACGGCCGTGCGCCCGCCGGTACGGCGCGGGGCGCGCGCCCTCGCCCGGCCCGCCGTCTCGCGGACCCGTTCACTGGTGCACTCCGTCGGACGGCGGGGTCCCCCGTGCCCGGCCCCGGCCCTCGGCTGAGCCGAGCCGTACCCCGCCGCGGCTGAGGCCACCGCCTCCGCGGCCCCGGGGACCCGCCACCCGCGCGCCCCCGCTCCCCCACTTGTCCCGTATCCCACCGATACGTCATCTTCCGGAGTGACATCAGCATGAGTGCACGTAACAGCAAGGCCAACAAGGCCGCCGCCCGTGAGCGGCTCCGGCAGGAGCGCGAGCGCGAGCTGAAGAAGGCGAAGGCGCGCCGGCAGCTGGTCGTGATCGGCTCCACGGTCGCGGTCCTCGCCCTCGCCGGCGGCATCGGCTACGCCGTGGTGCAGGCCAACCAGCCGTCCGCCTGGGACGAGGCGAAGGACGCCAGGACCGTCACCGCCCCGAAGAACACCTCGGGCACCCACGGCACCGACGTGGTGATCGGCGAGAAGTCGGCGAAGAAGACCCTGGAGCTGTACGAGGACTCCCGCTGCCCGTCGTGCGCCGCCTTCGAGCAGGAGGTGGGCGAGACGCTGAAGAAGGACGTCGACGCCGGCAAGTACAAGGTCAAGTACGTCGGTGCCACCTTCATCGACGACGTGGCCCAGGGCGAGGGCTCCCGGAACGCGCTGAGCGCCCTGGGCGCGGCGCTCGATGTCAGCCCCGACGCGTTCATGGACTACAAGGCCGCGCTCTACTCCAAGCAGTTCCACCCCGAGGAGAACGCGGACTCGTTCGCCAAGGACTCCTACATGCTGGAGATCGCCGAGGCGGTGCCGGCGCTCAAGAACAACGCCGCCTTCAAGAAGAACGTCGAGGAGGGCACCTTCGACGCCTGGGCGATGAAGATGTCCAAGGCGTTCGACGACAGCGGGGTCAAGGGCACTCCGACGCTCCGGATGGACGGCAAGAAGGTCACCGCCGAGGGCACGCAGAACCCGCCGATGACGGTCGAGCAGTTCCGCGCGTCGGTGGACAAGGCCCTGAAGGGCTGATCCCCGCCGCTCCCCGGGAGCCCGGCCGGGCTCCCGGGGAGGCGGTTCACACCCTCGGGCCGTCCCCGGCGCCGTCGGTCTCCAGCGAGCGGAGGAAGTCGAGCGCCACCCGCCAGGCCGCCTCCGCCGCCTCCGCGTCGTGGTCCGGCAGCTCCGGGTCGGTGAACAGATGCCCGGCGCCCGGATAGTGGTGGACCTCCGTGTCGGCGCCCGCCCTGCCCATGCCGAGATACCACGCGGTGAGCCAGTCGTGCGGCTCGAAGGGGTCCGGGTCGGCGATGTGGAGCTGTACGGGCAGCTCGTCCACCGAGGCGCTGGGGGCGATGTCCGATGTGCCGTGCATCAGCAGCAGTCCCCGGGCCTTCTCGTCGCCGAGCGCCAGGGTCTGCGCGATGGAGGCGCCGAGCGAGAACCCCGCGTACACCAGTCCCCGGTCCGAGTAGGGCGCGGCGGCCATGACCGCGCGCTTCAGCAGCTCGTCCTTGCCGAGGCCGTCCTTGAAGGCCATCCCCTCCTCGACCGTGGTGAAGGTCGCACCGTCGAAGAGATCGGGTGTCCACACCTGGTGGCCCGCTTCCCGCAGCCGCTCGGCGGCGGAGTGCACGGCGGGGCGGAGACCGTAAGTGGAATGGAAAAGCATGATGTGCATGTCTTCAGGTTACGTTCGAAGACATGGAGAACGTGCTGCGCCCTTTGATCGTCATCGGCGGGTCGGCCGTCCTCACGCTTCTCGTGGGATGGCTGGTCGACCTGCTGCTCCGCCGGGCCGACGCCCGGCACCCCGAGACCCCGCTGTGGGGTCTGCTGCGCAACTGCCGGAATCCGCTGCTGGTGGTGCTGGGGACGGCGCTGTTGAGAGGCAGTTACCGGCAGGCGCAGATCGAGTCCATCCGGCAGTACCACGGCGGCATCGGACAGCTGCTGAGCCTGGTGCTGATCGGCGCGTCCGCCTGGCTGGTCGTCAAGATCGCCACGGCCGTGGTGGAGTCGGTCTACTCCCGCTACGCGACGGCGACCCGCGACCCGGCCCGGGTGCGCCGGGTGCGGACCCAGGTGACCCTGATCCAGCGGGTGGTGATCGCGGTGGTCGGCGTGGTGGCGGTCGCCGCGATGCTGCTGACCTTCCCGGCCATGCGGACGGTGGGCACCTCGATGCTGGCCTCCGCCGGTGTGCTGGGCATCGTCGCCGGTGTGGCCGCCCAGTCGACGCTGGGGAATCTCTTCGCCGGTCTCCAGATCGCCTTCGGCGACATGGTCCGCATCGGCGACACCGTGGTGGTGGACGGCGAGTGGGGCACGATCGAGGAGATCACCCTCACCTTCCTCGCCGTACGGACCTGGGACGAGCGCCGGATCACCATGCCGGTCTCGTACTTCACCAGCAAGCCGTTCGAGAACTGGTCGCGCGGCGGGGTGCAGATGACGGGGACCGTCTTCCTCCATCTGGACCACTCCACTCCGGTGACCCTGATGCGGGAGAAGCTCCATGACATCGTGCGCGAGTGCCCGGCCTGGGACGGCCGGGACTGGTCGCTCGCCGTCACGGACACCACTCCCACCACGATCCAGGTACGGGCGGTGGTCACCGCGAAGGACGCGGACGACATCTGGACCGTACGGTGCACGGTCCGCGAGCAGCTCGTGGCCTGGCTGCACGAGCACCATCCGTACGCGCTGCCCAAGATCGCGACCGGCCCCGCGGTGGAGCCGGCGGAGCGTCCGGCGCAGCAGGTGGAGGGCGTCTCGGTGAAGAAGCCCGCCGACGGGGACCGTCCGGTGGAGGAGGACACCCCCCGGACGGGCCGGGGCTAGGGAGTTCCTTCCGGACCTTTCCGGGCCGTTCCTTCCGGACCGGAAAGGTCCGGAAGGAACGGCCCGGAGCGGTCCAGGTCCGGTCCGCCGTTCCCCGGGTGGCGGGCGCCACCGGGGGACGGCGGACCGGCGTGCGGTCAGTGCAGTCCGCTGACGTCCAGATGCCGCAGCACCCGGTCCACGACCTCGGGGTGGGCGCCCGGCTCGCTGCGGGCGGCGAGCACCTCGTGGCGGGCGGCCGACATCATCTCCCGCTGGATGCGGCGGACGGTCCTGGCCCGCTCGGTGCGCCGGAGATACCAGTCGCGCCGGTCCTCCTCGACGATGTCGGGGCTGATCCTCGCCCCCACCTCGTAGGCGCCGCGCAGCAGCCGCTCGCTGATGTCCTCGGGCAGCTCCTCGACCTCCTCGATCTCCCGGAGCCGGTGGCGGGCGGCGCGGGCCGCGCGGAGCGCGAGGCTGTGCTCCAGTTCGCGCTCGGCTCCCGCGTCGGCCCGCACATGGAGCCGGCGCACCAGCCAGGGCAGGGTGAGCCCCTGGAGCAGCAGGGTGGCGAGGATCACCACGAAGGCGATGAAGACGATCTCGTCGCGGTGCGGGAAGGGGTCACCGGCGTCCGTCGTCAGCGGGATCGCGAGGGCCAGGGCGACCGAGGCGACGCCCCGCATCCCGGACCACCACACCACGACGGTCTCGCGCCAGCTGACGGGGATGTCCTCCTCGATGTCGCGGCGGGTGTGCAGCCGCTGGGCGAGCCAGGTCGCGGGCAGCAGCCACAGCAGCCGTACGCCGACGACCACGGCGGTGATCAGGGCACCCCAGCCGAGCAGCAGCGGCAGCCGGCCGTCCACGGTGCCGAAGACCGTGCGCAGCTCCAGGCCGATCAGTCCGAAGGCGACCCCGGTGACCAGGGTGTCGATCACTTCCCAGAAGGTGGTTCCGGCGATCCGCCCCATCACGTCGTCCGCGTCGGCGGTGTGCTCGGCGAGGTAGAGGGCGGTGGTGAGGACCGCGAGGACCCCGGAGCCGTGCAGTTCCTCGGCCAGGACATAGCTGACGAACGGCACCATCAGCGAGAGGCCGATCTGGAGGGTGGCGTCGCCGAGGAAGCCCATCAGCTTGTTGCAGGCCCAGCCGAGGGCGAACCCCACGGCGACGGCGACCACGGCGGAGAGGACGAACTGCCCGGCGGCGGCGGGCCAGGAGAAGGTGCCGCTGACGACGGCGGCGATGGCCGCGTGGTAGAGCACGATCGCGGTGACGTCGTTGAAGAGGCCCTCGCCCTCCAGGATGGAGACCAGCCGCCGGGGCAGCCCCAGCCGGCCGGCCACGGCCGTGGCGGCGACCGGGTCGGGCGGCGCGATCAGCGCCCCGAGCGCGACGGCGGCGGCCAGCGGCAGCCCGGGCACGATGGAGTGGAGGACCGCGGCGACGGCCGCGGTGGTGACGAAGACCAGGGCGACGGCGAGCAGCAGAATGGGCCGCAGATGCGCGGTGAACTGCCGCCAGGAGGTGCGCTGGACCGCCGCGTAGAGCAGGGGCGGCAGCACCAGCGGGAGAATGAACTCGGGCGGGATGTCGACGGTCGGGGCGAAGGGCAGAAAGGCGACGCCCGCGCCGGCGAGGGTCATCAGCACGGGCGGGGGCAGATCGAACCGCTCCCCCAGCGGTACGGTCACCACGGCGCCGAGCAGCAGCGCGAGCAGCAGGGCGACTTGGTCCACGTCGGTGGCCTCCGGGGTGGCGAACCTCCACGATCAGGGCCTCAGCCTGCCATGCGAAGGGTCCGGTAAGCCCGAAATGCGAATCCAGCACCCGCGCGCCCGCGCCCTGTGCCTCCCTGCCCCTGCCCCTGCCCCCGTGCGCGGCTCCGGCCACGCGGGGCCCGTGCCGCCCGGCGGGTCCCGGCCCGGCGGGTCCCGGCCCGGCGGCTCCCGGGAGCTACAGCTCCCGCCGCATCCCCCGGTGGCCGATGTTCCCCTCGGAGAACTCCGCCCCGTACGCCACGTACCCCAGCCGCTCGTAGAACCCGAGCGCCCCGGTCTGGGCGTGCAGATCCACCGCCGTGAGCCCCCGGGCACGGGCCGCGTCCTCGATCGCGCGGACCAGCGCGACCCCGACGCCCAGACCCCGCGCCCGCGCGGTCACCGCGAGCCGGCCCAGCACACCCAGCGCCGGGTCACCACCGGTCCGCCCGGCGGCGGCCGGGCCGTGCAGCAGCCGCCCGGTGCCGAGCGGGGTGCCGTCGGCGCGGACCGCCAGCACATGCACCGTGTCGGCGCCCTCCTCGTCGAAGGTGTCGTACTCGATCTCGGCGGGCACCCGCTGCTCGGCGATGAAGACCTCCTCACGGAGGGCGAAGCAGGCCGCGCGGTCGGTGGCGCTCCCGGCGACCCGGACCTCCCAGCGGCCGGACCCGGTCACGCACTCTCCTCCGCGATGCGGTCGAGCGCCTGGCGCAGATCGTCCGGGTAGCCGCTCTCGAACTCGACCCACTGCCCGTCCGCCGGGTGCTCGAAGCCGAGGCGCACCGCGTGCAGCCACTGCCGGGTCAGACCCAGCCGCTTGGCCATCGTCGGATCGGCGCCGTAGGTGAGGTCGCCGACACACGGGTGGCGGTGGGCGGACATGTGCACCCGGATCTGATGGGTGCGCCCGGTCTCCAGCTTGATGTCCAGCAGCGAGGCGGCGCGGAACGCCTCCATCAGGTCGTAGTGGGTCACCGACGGCTTGCCCTCGGCGGTCACGGCCCACTTGTAGTCGTGGGTGGGGTGACGGCCGATCGGCGCGTCGATCGTCCCGCTCATCGGGTCCGGGTGGCCCTGCACCAGCGCGTGGTAGCGCTTGTCGACCGTGCGCTCGCGGAACTGCTGCTTGAGCAGGGTGTAGGCGCGCTCCGACTTGGCCACCACCATCAGACCGGAGGTGCCGACGTCCAGCCGGTGCACGATGCCCTGGCGCTCGGCGGCGCCGGAGGTGGAGATGCGGTACCCGGCGGCGGCCAGGCCGCCGATCACGGTGGTGCCGGTCCATCCGGGGCTCGGGTGCGCGGCCACGCCCACCGGCTTCATGATCACGACGATGTCGTCGTCGTCGTGGACGATCTCCATGCCCTCGACCGGCTCGGCCACGATCTGGACCGGGGCGGGCGCCTGGGGCATCTCGACCTCCAGCCACGCACCGCCGTGCACCCGCTCGGACTTCCCCACGGCAGCGCCGTCGACCAGCACCTTCCCGGCGGCGGCCAGCTCGGCGGCCTTGGTGCGGGAGAACCCGAACATACGGGAGATGGCGGCGTCGACGCGCTCGCCCTCAAGGCCGTCGGGTACGGGCAGGGTGCGGATCTCGGGAAGGGTACTCACCCGTCGAGTATGCCTTGTCCGGGGACACGCCCGGAGCCGCGGCCGGTGCGGGCGGGCCCCGGGGCCCGCCCGGCCCCGAAGAGCCCGGCCTCCCGGTCCGGCCCCGGGTCTGCCTCCCGGTCCGGCTTCCGGTCCCGGACCCCCGGTCCCGGTTTCCCCGCCCGGACCCCCGGCCCCGGGTCCTCAGTCCTTGTGGACAGTCCCGTCCGGGTCCAGGCCGCGGAAGGAGAGGATCACGATCAGAACGCCGCCGCAGACGATCGCGGTGTCCGCGAGATTGAAGACGGCGAAGTGCGCGGGGGCGATGAAGTCGACCACCGCGCCCTTGAAGACCCCGGGGGCCCGGAAGATCCGGTCCGTGAGGTTGCCGAGCGCGCCGCCGAGCAGCAGACCGAGCGCGATGGCCCAGGGCAGGCTGTAGAGCTTGCGCGCCAGCCGGATGATCACCACGATCACGATGGAGGCGATCGCGGTGAAGATCACCGTGAACGCCTCGCCGATGCCGAAGGCGGCACCCGCGTTCCGTACCGCCTCGAACCGCAGCCAGTCACCGATGATCTCGATGGGCTCGTGGTGCTCCAGCTTCGCCACCACGAGCATCTTGGTGGTGAGATCGATCAGATACGCGACGACCGCGACCGAGAGCAGTACGGCGACTCTGCGCCTGCCCTTGGGCTGCTCGGCGGGCGCCGCAGCCTCGTCGTCAACATCCGGCGTACCGATGATGCGCTCCGCCTCTGCCACGTGAGTCCCTCAACCTAGGTGCCTGACTGACCACGAGGGTACGGCACACGCGTACGGGATCAGCCCCGGCGTTCCTGCTTCTGCTTGCACTCGACACAGAGCGTGGCGCGCGGGAACGCCTGCATACGGGCCTTGCCGATGGGTTTGCCGCAGTTCTCGCAGAGGCCGTAGGTCCCCGCCTCCAGCCGCTGGAGCGCCCGCTCGGTCTGCTCCAGCACCTCGCGGGCGTTGGCGGCGAGCGACAGCTCGTGCTCCCGGGTGATGTTCTTGGTGCCGGTGTCGGCGTCGTCGCCGCCGGAGCCGCCGCCCGAGTCGCGCATCAGATTGGCGAGGGCCGCCTCGGACGCGGTCAGCTCGGCGTTCAGCCGGGTGACATCGCTCTCCAGGAGCGCCCTGGCCTCGGCGACCTCCTCCGGGGTCCAGGGTTCCTCGCCCGGCCGGACCGCCAGCTCTCCCGGAGCCGGCTCGTCCGCCGCACGGGCCGTGGGCACCGCCGCCGGGCCGGTGCCGGCGGCCACCGTCTTCTTCGCTCGCACCGTAGGGGCTCCTGTCTGTCTCGCGGGCGCCGCTGCGGTGGGCGCCTTCCGGGCCGCGGTCTTCCGCGCGGTCTTCTTCGCGGTCCTGGCCGGGGTCCGCGCCCCGGCCTTCCCGTCGGGCGCCGTACCGGCCGCCGTCCTCCCGGCCACGGCCTTCCCGGCCGCGCCCGTCCCCGCCGCACTCTTCTTCGCCGCCGCCTTCCTCGCCGCCGCCTTCTTGGCGACCGCCTTCTTGGCCACGGCCTTCTTCGCGACCGCCTTCTTGGCGACCGCCTTCCTCGCCGCCGCCTTCTTGGCCGGGGCCTTCTCCGCCGGGGTCGTGCCCGCCGTCCTTCTCGCAGACGCCGGGCCCGCCCGGCCCTCGGCCGGAGCCGAGGCGGCGGTGGTACTCACGGACGCCGGATCGCTCTCGGCGGTCTTCTTCGCCACCATGGCCGCGGCCCCTTCACATACTGTGATATTGCTCGCGAATCGTGCTGGGACGATAAATCGACCCCAGCTCCGCGGCAATCGGGGCACACCGCACGGCGGCCCGCCCCGGCCTCGGTGAAACGGACCTGCATCCGTTGTGCCCAGCCCCTCGCCCGGTAATCCGCCCCGGGCCGGGGCCTCGGTCCCCACCGGCGCACATCCCGCCATCCGGGTCATCCGCCCGGGGCGCACCCCACCCGGAGCGCGCCCCGGAATCCGCCCCGGAATCCAGCCCGGTGCCGAGCCCGGTGTCCGGCCCGGAATTAATCGGTCCGACGCCCGGCCCCCGGCCCCTTACACTGGGCGGAGCGAAAGGCTTGGATGGGGACGAGTAACGTCGTACGCAGCCATGAGCGACCCGGGGACGGTGCGAGCCCGGGGGCGAGCGCGAGGTGAAGGATCACCCCGGAGCCACCGGAAGAAAACCGTCGGACGACCCGCCGGTGACTAGACCCGGTGTCGCGACCCCAATGAGGGGGCGGTGCGGGTCCGCGCCGCCAAGGAGGGTGGTACCGCGGGAGCTGTCGGCTCTCGTCCCTCCGACGGAAGAGTTCGCAGTCCGCCGGAGGAGTTTCGATGACACCCCCGCAGTACCGTCAGGTGCCCGCCCAGGTCGACCTGCCCGCGCTGGAGCACGCCGTGCTCGATTTCTGGCGCGAGAACAAGGTCTTCGCCAAGAGTGTGGCCCAGTCCGAGGGCCGGCCCGAGTGGGTCTTCTACGAGGGCCCGCCGACCGCCAACGGCATGCCCGGCGCCCACCACATCGAGGCCCGCGTCTTCAAGGACGTCTTCCCCCGGTTCCGCACCATGAGCGGCTACCACGTCGCCCGCAAGGCCGGCTGGGACTGCCACGGCCTGCCCGTGGAGCTGGCCGTGGAGAAGGAGCTGGGCTTCTCCGGCAAGAAGGACATCGAGGCGTACGGCATCGCCGAGTTCAACGCCAAGTGCCGTGAGTCGGTCGCCCGGCACACGGACGCCTTCGCCGAGCTGACCGAGCGCATGGGCTACTGGGTCGACACCGACGACGCCTACTGGACCATGAAGCCCGAGTACATCGACTCGGTGTGGTGGTCGCTGAAGGAGATCTTCAACAAGGGACTGCTGGTCCAGGACCACCGGGTCGCCCCCTGGTGCCCCCGCTGCGGCACCGGCCTCTCGGACCACGAGCTGGCCCAGGGGTACGAGACGGTCGTGGACCCCTCGGTCTTCGTCCGCTTCCCGCTGACCTCGGGGCCGCTCGCGGGCGAGGCGTCGCTGCTGGTCTGGACGACCACCCCGTGGACGCTGGTGTCGAACACCGCCGTGGCCGCGCACCCCGAGGTCACCTATGTGGTGGCGACCGACGGCGAGGAGCGGCTCGTCGTCGCCGAACCGCTGCTGGAGAAGGCCCTCGGCGAGGGCTGGGAGCGCACGGGTGCGTCGTTCACCGGTGCCGAGATGGAGCGCTGGACGTACGAGCGTCCCTTCGAGCTGATCGACTTCCCGGCCGAGGCGCACTATGTCGTCAACGCCGAGTACGTCACCACCTCCGACGGCACGGGCCTGGTCCACCAGTCCCCCGCGTTCGGCGAGGACGACCTCAAGGTCTGCCGCGCCTACGGACTGCCGGTGGTGAACCCGGTCCGCCCGGACGGCACCTTCGAGGAGGACGTACCGCTGGTCGGCGGGGTCTTCTTCAAGAAGGCGGACGAGCGGCTCACCGCCGACCTCCAGGAGCGCGGCCGGCTCTTCCGCCACACTCCGTACGAGCACAGCTATCCGCACTGCTGGCGCTGCCACACCGCGCTGCTCTACTACGCGCAGCCGTCCTGGTACATCCGTACCACCGCGGTCAAGGACCGGCTGATCGAGGAGAACGAGAACACCAACTGGTTCCCGGAGTCGGTCAAGCACGGCCGGTTCGGCGACTGGCTCAACAACAACATCGACTGGGCGCTCTCCCGCAACCGCTACTGGGGCACCCCGCTGCCGATCTGGCGCTGCGAGGAGGACCATCTCACCTGTGTCGGCTCGCGCGCCGAGCTGACCGGGCTGACCGGCACCGACCAGACGGAGCTGGACCCGCACCGGCCCTTCATCGACGAGGTCACCTTCCCCTGCCCGCGGTGCGAGGGGACCGCGACCCGGGTGCCGGAGGTGATCGACGCCTGGTACGACGCGGGGTCGATGCCCTTCGCGCAGTGGGGCTACCCCTACCAGAACAAGGACATCTTCGAGAAGCGCTATCCGGCGCAGTTCATCTCGGAGGCGATCGACCAGACCCGCGGGTGGTTCTACACCCTGATGGCGGTCGGCACCCTGGTCTTCGACAAGTCCTCGTACGAGAACGTCGTCTGCCTCGGCCACATCCTCGCCGAGGACGGCCGCAAGATGTCCAAGCACCTGGGGAACATCCTCCAGCCGATCCCGCTGATGGACCAGCACGGCGCGGACGCGGTGCGCTGGTTCATGGCCGCCGGCGGCTCCCCGTGGTCCGCGCGCCGGGTCGGCAACAGCACGATCCAGGAGGTCGTGCGCAAGACCCTGCTGACGTACTGGAACACCGTGGCGTTCCAGGCGCTGTACGCGCGTACGGCGAACTGGGCGCCCTCCGCGTCCGACCCGGCCCCGGCCGGCCGCACGGTCCTGGACCGCTGGCTGCTGAGCGAGCTGAACGCGCTGGTGGACCAGGTCACCCAGGCGATGGAGACCTTCGACACCCAGCGTGCCGGCAAGCTGCTCTCCTCCTTCGTGGACGATCTGTCGAACTGGTACGTGCGCCGGTCGCGCCGCCGGTTCTGGCAGGGCGACCCGGCCGCGCTGCGGACCCTGCACGACGTGCTGGAGACGGTGACCCGGCTGATGGCGCCGCTGACCCCGTTCATCACCGAGCGGGTCTGGCAGGACCTGGTGGTCCCGGTCACCGCCGACGCGCCGGAGTCGGTGCACCTCTCCACCTGGCCGGTGGCGGAGCTGGACGCGATCGACCCCGAGCTGTCCCGGCAGATGGTGCTGGTGCGCCGGCTGGTGGAGCTGGGCCGGGCGACCCGGGCCGAGTCGGGAGTGAAGACCCGTCAGCCGCTCTCCCGCGCGCTGGTGGCGGCGGCCGGCTTCGACGCGCTCCCGCCCGAGCTGCGGGCGCAGATCACCGAGGAGCTGAATGTCTCCTCGCTGGCCTCGCTCTCCGAGGTCGGCGGCTCGCTGGTCGACACCACGGCGAAGGCGAACTTCCGGGCGCTGGGCAAGCGGTTCGGCAAGGGGGTCCAGGCGGTGGCGAAGGCCGTCGCCGAGGCGGACGCCGCCGCGCTGTCGCTCGCGCTGCGCGAGGGTACGGCCTCCGTGGTGGCCGACGGCGAGACGGTCATCCTCTCCCCCGACGAGGTGATCATCACCGAGACCCCGAGGGAGGGGTGGTCGGTGGCGTCGGACTCCGGGGCGACGGTGGCGCTGGATCTGGAGATCACCCCCGAGCTGCGGCTCGCGGGGCTGGCCCGGGACGCGATCCGGCTGATCCAGGAGGCCCGGAAGAACAGCGGGCTGGATGTGGCCGACCGGATCGCGGTGGTCTGGTCGTCCGCCGACCCGTCCACGGTGGAGGCGCTCACCGCGCACTCGCCGCTGATCGCCGATGAGGTCCTGGCGGAGAGCTTCGCCGCGTCGGACCCGGACGGTTCCTTCGGCGCGGCCTTCACGGACGAGCCCCTGGCGCTCACCTTCCATCTGCGCAAGGTGTAGCCGCGCCGGCCGCACCGGCGGGCACACCCCGAGGGCCGGGTCCTGGACAAGGACCCGGCCCTCGGGCGTATCCGCGTCCTGTGGGTCCGAAAGGCCCCCATGACTCGGGACCCGGAAGCCGGAGGTTCGCGGGCCGGAAGCCGGGGTTCGGGGGCCGGAGGTTCGCGGGCCGGAAGCCGGGGTTCGGGACCCGGAGGCCGGGGGGATTCGGGCACGACATGGGGCCGGGCCCGGAACAGTGTCCCGGGCCCGGCCCCATGATCTGCCGACGGCTACGCGCTCAGCGCGCTGCCGCCACTCAGTTGTCGTCCTCGTCGATCAGGAATCCCCGCATCGGCGCCGGCGCCTGCTGCATCGGCTGCGGAGCCTGCGGCCGGACCGGAGCCATCGGCTGGGTCATCGCCGGCGACATCTGCTGCTGGCCACCGTACGAAGGGGCTCCGCCCATCGACGGGTTCCCGCCCATGGACTGGCCCATCGACGGGGCTCCACCCATCGCGTGTCCCATCGAGGGGGCGCCCGCGGACGCCATCGACGGGGACGGCGGCAGCGAGGCCGCCGACGGGGTGCGCGGCGGGGCCAGGGAGTCGTCGGCCTGGGTCTCCAGCTGACGCAGCTGGCTCTCCAGATACGACTTCAGCCGGGTCCGGTACTCGCGCTCGAAGCCCCTGAGGTCCTCGACCTTCCGCTCCAGCGTGGCGCGCGCCGACTCCAGGGAGCCCATGGCGACGCGGTGCTTCTCCTGGGCGTCCCGCTCCAGCGCGTCGGCCTTGGCGCGGGCGTCCCGCTCCAGGCCCTCGGCGCGCGAACGCGCCTCGCCGACAATCTTGTTGGCCTCGGAACGGGCCTCCGCGATCGCCTGGTCGGCGGTCTGCTGCGCCAGGGAGAGGACCCGTGCCGCGCTGTCGCCGCCGGGGCCCTGACCGGGCTGCTGCATCTGCTGGCCGTGACCGCCCATGGGTCCGCCCTGCATGGGACCACCCTGCATCGGGCCGCCCTGCATGGGACCGCCCTGCATCGGGCCCCCCTGCATCGAGCCCTGCATGGGTCCGCCCTGCATGGGACCGCCCTGCATCGGGCCGCCCTGCATGGGACCGCCGGGGCCGCCCTGCATCGGGTTGCCATGGCTGGGACCGGCCGGCAGCTGAGGAGCTCCACCGGGCAGCTGGGGGGGACCCATCTGCGGGGGCTGCTGCTGCTGGACGGGGGGTCCGGATATGGCGGCGGGCACCGGGGCACCCGGTCCCTGCCGGCCGTCCTGCGGCTCCGGCGGCTTGCGCATTCCCTGCTGCTGCTGGTTCTGCGCTGCCGCACGAGTCGCGGCGGCCAGCTTGGCCCGCAGGTCCTCGTTCTCACGGAGCAGGCGGGTCAGTTCCGACTCGACCTCGTCGAGGAAGGCATCGACCTCGTCCTCGTCATAGCCTTCTCGGAGGCGGACGGTCGTGAACTGCTTGTTCCGCACGTCCTCAGGGGTCAGCGGCATCTCTTCTTCACCTCTACGTAGTCGTCGGCAGTCGGCAAGACCGTATCGTCCACGGTTGTCTCCCTCATCTCGCGAAGCGACCCACGATATTGAGCAGGATGTAGACGATGATCATCAGAACGAAGAAGGACAGGTCGAGTGCCACGCCCCCGAGACGCAACGGCGGGATGAACCGCCGAAGAAGCTTGAGTGGTGGATCGGTGACAGTGTAGGTGGCCTCAAGGACGACCACCATCGCCTTACCGGGTTGCCATGAACGGGCGAACTGGAAGACGTAGTCCATGACCAGCCGGAAAATCAGCACGACGAGGAAACACAACAGCGCGATGTAGACCACCTGTAGTGCGACGCCCATCCCGCGCTTCTCCCCTGTGCTCTCGTGGTCCGGCCGTACGGCCGGGTCGTCCCGGTGTGGTGCTTCTCAGCTCTGGTTGAAGAAACCGCCCTCTGCGATACGGGCCTTGTCCTCCGCCGTGACATCGACGTTAGCAGGCGACAACAGGAACACCTTCTGTGTCACCCGCTCAATGCTGCCATGGAGACCGAAGACAAGTCCCGCGGCAAAGTCGACAAGTCGCTTCGCATCGGTGTCGTCCATCTCGGTCAGATTCATGATCACCGGAGTCCCCTCGCGGAAGTGTTCCCCGATGGTACGGGCCTCGTTGTAGGTCCGGGGGTGCAGAGTGGTGATGCGGTACGGCTCCCGCTCGGACACGACCTTGGGCATGATCACCGGTGCGTTCTTCTCCAGGCTCGGACGTTCAGGTGTGATGGACGCCACGGGGGCGATTCGCGCCGGACGCCCGTTTTCTGCGGGTAGCGACACGGGAATCGGCATCGGCTCGCGCTGCGCCGGGGGCTGCACCGCCCGTACCGGCTCCTCGCGTTCCACGGGGTGCGGGGGCTGGTGCCGCCGGTGGTCCCGCTCGGGCTCCGGCTCGGGTTCGAAGTCGTCGTCGGGGTCGAAGCCCCGGCCGTCGTAACCATCGTCCTCCACGAGGCCGAGGTAGACCGCCATCTTGCGCATCGCGCCGGCCATGCTCTGAGTCCTCCGCTCTGTGGTGGATCGCCCTCGCCACGAATGTCCTCGTGTCACCAAGTGCCCGCGATCCACTAGGTCTGCCCGCTTTGTTACGGGAATGACCATATTTTCTGCTGTGGTCCGACTTCTTGGCGACGTTACCCGAGCCGAGGACGGACTCCGAGTACCGCAGTGCCGACGCGCACATGTGTCGCCCCGGCCGCCACGGCCTCTTCGAGGTCCGCACTCATCCCGGCCGAGACCATGTTCGCAGCAGGATGCCCCCCGCGCAGGCCGGATGAGAATTCCATCATCCGCTCGAACGCCGCCCGCGGCCGTCCCGCGTAGGGACCGGTCAGCGGGGCGACGGTCATCAGTCCTTCGAGACGGAGTCCTGACGCGGCGTCAACCGCCGCGGCCAGCTCCTCGATTCCCTCCGGCGCGACCCCACCGCGCTCCCCGCGCGCGCCGGCGCCCGCGTCCAGCGCCACCTGGAGGAGGCACCCCAGCTCCCGCCCGGCGTTCCCGGCCGCGGTGGAGAGAGAGGTGACCAGTTTCATGCGGTCGATCGAGTGCACCACATCGGCATAACTCGCGACGGAGCGGACTTTATTGGTCTGGAGTTGACCGACAAAGTGCCAGCGGAGGTCCAGATCCGCACAGGCCGCGGCCTTCGGGGCGGCGTCCTGGTCGCGGTTCTCGGCGACATTCCTCACACCGAGTTCATGGAGCAGCCGGACATCGCTCGCGGGGTAGGTCTTGGTGACCACGATGAGCGTCACATCCGACCGTTCCCGGCCGGCGGCGGCGCAGGCGGAGGCGATACGTTCCTCCACGCGGGCCAGATTCGCGGCGAGTTCGGCCCGCCGGGCCCCGGCGCCTTCGGTGGTCCCGGTGGTCCCGGTCTCCCCGGCGGAGGGCCGGCCGCCCAGGGGCGTGCCCTCCGGCCCCCCGGCGCCGGTGGTGCTGTCGCGGTCCGTCATCATGCGCTCTCTCCTGCCGGGGAATCGGCGTCCGTCTCCCCGGAGAGCGGTGCCAGCCAGACATATCCGGCGAGCCGCCCGGTGACGCGGTCCCGTCGGTACGAATAATGGTCGTTCGATTCCAGGGTGCAGAACCGGGACGCGTCCCGGTCCCGGACTCCGGCCGCCGCCAGCTGGGCGTGGACCCCCGCGGTGACATCGACGGCCGGGGTTCCCCAGCTGGTCTCGGACCAGGCGGCCGGTTCGACCGCGGCCACCTCGTCCCGCATCCGCTCGGGCACTTCGTAGCAGCGACCGCAGACCGAGGGCCCGGTGCGGGCGACGATCCGCTCCGTCGCCGCGCCGGCGGCGACCATCGCCCGGACGGTCTCCGGCACGATCCCGGCGACCAGCCCCGGCCGGCCCGCGTGGGCGGCGGCGACCACTCCGGCGACCGGATCGGCCAGCAGTACGGGGGTGCAGTCGGCGGTCAGCACGGCGAGGGCCAGCCCGCGCCGGGCGGTGACCACCCCGTCCACACAGGGCACCGGCCCCTCGCCCCAGGGTCCGTCGACCCGGGCGACATCCCGCCCGTGGACCTGGTTCATCCAGACCACCCGGTCCGGGTCGAGCCCCAGCTCCTTGGCGGCGATGGACCGGTTGGCCCGTACGGCCCCGGGGTCGTCGCCGACCGCGCCGCCGAGGTTCAGCTCCTCGTACGGAACGGCGCTCACCCCGCCCCACCGGCTGGTGAAGGCGAAGTGCGCGCCGTTCGCGTGTATCGCGTCGTGCCCCACGGTCACTTCAAGAAGTCCGGAACATCCAGTTCTTCGACCGAGGTGTCCGGGTAGGGACGGGCCGGGGGAACCTGGGGTGCGGAGGTGTGGTGATCGGTGGCGAGCGGCGCGGGCTCGGCGGCGGGCTCGTCGCGGAGCGGGACCGTGCCGAGGCCGCCGGTGGAGCGCGAGGTCTCGGTGCGGGCCGGAGGGGCCTGCGGCTCCTCGCGCTTGCTGCCGGCCGACGAGCCGAGGACGGTGTCCCGGCGGGCGGGCGGCTGGCCGCCGTCGAACCCGGCCGCGATGACCGTGACCCGGACCTCGTCACCGAGGGCGTCGTCGATGACCGCGCCGAAGATGATGTTGGCCTCGGGGTGCGCGGCCTCGCTCACCAGCTGGGCCGCCTCGTTGATCTCGAAGAGACCGAGGTCGGAGCCGCCGGAGATGGAGAGCAGCACTCCGCGCGCTCCGTCGATCGACGCCTCCAGCAGCGGCGAGGAGATCGCCATCTCGGCCGCGGCCACCGCGCGGTCGTCGCCGCGGGCCGAGCCGATGCCCATGAGCGCCGAGCCGGCCTCGGACATCACCGACTTGACGTCGGCGAAGTCCAGGTTGATCAGACCCGGTGTGGTGATCAGATCGGTGATGCCCTGAACGCCGGAGAGCAGTACCTGGTCAGCGGACTTGAACGCGTCGAGCACGCTGACCTGGCGGTCCGAGATGGACAGCAGCCGGTCGTTGGGGATGACGATGAGGGTGTCGACCTCTTCCCGGAGTTCGGCGATGCCGTCCTCCGCCTGATTGGCCCGGCGGCGCCCTTCGAAGGTGAACGGGCGGGTGACCACACCGATCGTCAGGGCGCCGAGCGAGCGTGCGATGTTGGCCACGACGGGGGCGCCGCCGGTGCCGGTGCCGCCGCCTTCACCCGCCGTGACGAAGACCATGTCGGCCCCCTTGAGGACCTCCTCGATCTCCTCACGGTGGTCCTCCGCCGCCTTCCGGCCCACGGCCGGGTTGGCGCCGGCGCCGAGGCCCCGGGTGAGTTCCCGGCCGACGTCGAGCTTGACGTCGGCGTCGCTCATCAACAGTGCCTGGGCATCGGTGTTGATGGCGATGAACTCGACGCCCTTGAGGCCGACCTCGATCATTCGGTTGATGGCATTGACACCACCGCCGCCGACACCGATGACCTTGATGACTGCGAGGTAGTTCTGCGGTGCTGCCACGTCGAAGGCCTCTCGCCTCGAGATACGTGTCGTCCACGGCGCGGTTCACGCGCTGCGACGACGGATGCCGATGGGACGGTCCGAAACGCCGACCCGAACCCTAACGTTGAAGTTTAGGGTTACCAGTGTGTCTGTTCGTTGGACTCTCCGAACAGGACACTAAGTCGACAAGTGGCGCGCGTTCAATGAACACGCCGAACCTCCCGTTTTTCTTTTCACCCTATGTGATCAGCCATTGCGCTGACCAGCCAGGGGCCTGGCCAGTGCGTTTGCGCGTCAACTGGTGGACGCGGCAGGGGCGGTGGGGGCGCTGACATCGAAGTGACGGGCCTTCGGGGCCGCTTTCATCAGCGCGGAGAGCGCCCGGGCCTTGGCCTCGCCGTCCTCGGGGCTGCCCCAGAGGACCGTCCGGCCCCCGGTCAACTCGACCGCGAAGTAGTCGTATGAGCGCACCGCGATGGTACGGGCGTCGGCGGCCACCTTCTCGGGCAGCTCGGCCCTGACCCGTACCGCCTCCTCGGTCAGCCGGGCCGCGGGGAAGCGGCGCAGACTCGGCGCGTCACCGGCATTCAGTTCGAGCAGGGGTACGCCCCGGGGGGCCTTGTCGACCGTCGCGAAACGGAAGCCGCCGGCGTCGACTTCGACGAAGCGCCCGCCCTTGCGCAGGAGCAGAACGGGCCGGCGCTCGGTCACCTCCAGGGTGATGGTGCTCGGCCAGGACCGGGAGACCTCCACCGAGTCGATCCGGGGCAGCCGGGCGCGCAGCCGGTCCTCGATCCCGTCCGTGTCCACGGAGATCAGGGGGGACCCCATCGGCACCCCGGCGGCCCCGGTCACCTGGCGGTGGGTCAGCACCTCGGTGCCCGAGGGCCGCACCCGCTCCACGCGCAGCCACTCGGAGCCGTACAGCAGCCAGCCGGCGCCGGCCAGGAGCGCGGTGGCGGCCAGGGCGATGAGCAGGGTCCTGCGGCCGGGCAGGCGCAGCCGGCGGCGCGGTCCCGGGCCGCCGGGGGGCGGGCCGGACGCCCCCCGGGGACGACGTGAGGGTCTGCGCGCACCGCGTTCGGCGGTGGTGGGTCCGGCCACGCTCCGGTCTCCTTCCGGCTGGGGCCCGGGGGCTTCCCCGGGCCGCGCGGCTCACGCCTGCCGGCGCGCCGCGATCGCCTCGTACACCATGCCGACCAGCAGGTCGTCGGCGTCCCTGCGGCCGAATTCGGCGGCCGCGCGGGACATCTCGTACAGCCGGTGCGGATCGGCCAGTACCGGGAGGACATTGCCCTGGACCCACTCGGGGGTCAGTTCGGCGTCGTCGACGAGCAGTCCGCCGCCGGCCTTCACCACCGGCTGGGCGTTGAGCCGCTGTTCGCCGTTGCCGATGGGCAGCGGGACATAGGCGGCGGGGAGCCCGACGGCGGAGAGTTCGGCGACGGTCATCGCACCCGCGCGGCAGAGCATCATGTCGGCCGCCGCGTAGGCGAGATCCATCCGGTCGACATACGGTACCGGGATGTACGGCGGCATTCCGGGCATGTTGTCCACATGCGGCAGTTCATTCTTGGGGCCGACCGCGTGCAGGATCTGGATTCCGGAGCGCTGGAGCACCGGAGCGGCCTGCTGGACGACCTCGTTGAGGCGCCGGGCGCCCTGGGAGCCGCCGGAGACCAGCAGGGTGGGCAGGTTCGGGTCGAGCCCGAACGCGGCGCGCGCCTCGGGGCGCACCCGGGCGCGGTCCAGGGTGGCGATGGAGTAGCGCAGCGGGATGCCGATGTAGCGGGCACCGCGCAGCTTGCTGTCGGGCGTGGCGACGGCCACCCCGGCGGCGTACCGCGAACCGATCTTGTTGGCGAGGCCGGGCCGGGCGTTGGCCTCGTGGACGACGATCGGCACTCCGCGCCGCTTGGCGGCGAGATAGCCGGGCAGCGCCACATAGCCGCCGAAGCCGACGACGCAGTCGGCCTTGGTCCGCTCCAGGATCTGCTCGGCCGCCTTGATGGTGCCGCGCAGCCGTCCGGGTACGGTGATCAGCTCGGGTGTGGGCCTGCGCGGCAGCGGCACGGCGGGGATGAGCGCCAGTTCGTAGCCGCGCTCCGGGACGAGCCTGGTCTCCAGTCCGCGTTCCGTGCCGAGGGCCGTGATCCCCACGGTGGGGTCCTGCCTGCGCAGGGCGTCCGCGAGGGCGAGCGCGGGCTCGATGTGGCCGGCGGTCCCCCCACCGGCGAGTACGACATGCACCGAAATTCACCGCTCTCCGGACGGACGCTTGGTCGCGCGCCGTCTCATCGTCTTCCATCTCCCTGGCCTCCGCATGGCCAGGGCCGCCTTCGCGGCGGGCTCCTCTCGCGCGAAGGCGATCAGCAGCCCGATCGCGAACATGGACGGCAGCAGCGCCGAACCCCCGTAGGAGAACAGCGGGAGCGGGACCCCGGCGATCGGCAGCAGACCGAGCACCGCACCGACATTGATCATGGCCTGCGCCATGATCCAGGTGGTCACACCTCCCGCCGCGTACCTCACGAAGGGGTCCTCCGTGCGTCCGGCCACGCGGATACCCGCATAGCCTAGAGCCGCGAACAGGGCGAGCACCGACAGCGTCCCCGCCAAGCCCAGTTCCTCCCCCGCGATGGCGAAGATGAAATCGGTGTGCGGTTCGGGGAGTTGACCCCATTTTTCCATACTTGCGCCCAGTCCGGAACCAAACCATCCGCCGGAGGCGAGGGCATAGATCCCGTGGACCGCCTGCCAGCACTCGCCCTTGGGGCCGAGATCGGCCGCGCCCACGCAGGTGAGCCGGGACATCCGGTTCGGGCTCGTTCTGATGAGCATGAACCCGACGAGGGTGGCGAAGGCGAGGACTCCGGCGAAGAGCCGGGTGGGCGCTCCGGCCAGCCAGAGCAGGCCGAAGAGGATCGCCGTGAGAATGATCGCGGTGCCCATGTCCCCGCCGAGCATGATCAGCCCGAGGAGCATGAACGCGACCGGGACGAGCGGGACCAGCATGTGCTTCCACTGGTTCAGCAGCCGTTTGTCCTGTTTGCGGGCGAGCAGGTCGGCGCCCCAGAGGATCAGCGCCAGCTTGCCGAACTCGCTGGGCTGGAGCTGGAAGGGGCCGCCGAGGGAGAGCCAGTTCTGATTGCCGCCGACCGACTCCCCTATCCCGGGGATCTGCACGAGCACCATCAGGAAGACGGTCACCAGCAGCAGCGGATAGGCGAGCCCGCGGTGCAGCCGGGAGGGCAGCCGGGAGGCGAGCAGCAGCAGTCCGGCGCCGATGAAGGCGGCGAGGAGCTGTTTGCGGAAGAAGTAGGAGCTGGGGAGCGAGAGCGACAGCGCTCTGATCATCGAGGCGGAGTAGACCATCACCAGGCCGAGCACGGTGATCAGCAGGGCGCTGCCGATGATGACGTAGTACGCCGTCAGCGGCCGGTCCCAGGCTCTGCGGGCCCGCTCGAAGGCCCGGCGCGGGCCACCGCCGCGCGGGGGCCCGGGGGTGCGGGCGCCGCCGCGCGGGCCACGCGGGGGCGGGCCGCCGCGCGCCTGGGCGGTACGGCCGCGCAGGGCGAGCCCGGGACGGCCCGGGCGGGCCCCTGTGAGGCCCGCGAGGGCCGGGGCGGGGGTGAGGGGGCGCGCCCACCGCTGGGGCGGGCGGGCCGGACCCGGCCCGGCGGTGGTGTCATCGGCCGGCATGGACGCTGTCCCCTCCAGTCGTGCCCGGCGCGTGCCCGGTGTCCGGGGCGGGCCCCGGGACACCGGGCACGGCGCGAAGGCCGGTCCGCTCAGGTGTCCGGGCGCTCAGGCGCGCTCGGCGGCGAGGGCTCCGACCGCTTCCGCGAACGCCTCGCCTCGCTTGTTGTAATTGACGAACATGTCCATCGAGGCACAGGCCGGGGCCAGCAGTACCGTGTCCCCGGGCCGGGCGAGCCGTGCCGCCTCCCGGACCGCCGCCGACATCGCCCCAGTGTCGGTCCGGTCGAGGTCCACGACCGGGACCTCGGGGGCGTGTCGCGCGAGGGCTTCCCGGATGAGCGCACGGTCCGCGCCGATGAGGACGGCGGCCCGCAGCCGCTCCGCCGACGTCCGGACCAGCTCGTCGAAGGAGGCTCCCTTGGCCAGTCCGCCCGCGATCCAGACGATCGGGTCGTAGGCGGCCAGCGACGCCTCGGCGGCGTGGGTGTTGGTGGCCTTGGAGTCGTCGACATAGGCGACATCCGCCACGTCGGCGACCTTCTCGATCCGGTGCGGATCGGGCCGGAAGGCCCGCAGACCGTCCCGTACGGCCGCCGGGGGCACACCGTAGGCACGGGCCAGCGCCGCCGCCGCGAGGGCGTTGGCGATGTTGTGCGGGGCCGGGGGGCTGACATCGGCGACCTCGGCCAGCTCCTGCGCCTGCTGCCGCCGGTTGGCCACGAAGGCCCGGTCGACGAGGATTCCCTCGACGACGCCGAGCTGGGAGGGGCCGGGGGTGCCGAGGGTGAAGCCGATCGCCCGGCAGCCCTCTTCCACCTCCGCCTCGCGCACCAGTTCCTCGGTGGCGGGGTCGGACGCGTTGTAGACGCAGGCGACGGTGTTGCCCTCGTAGACCCGGCCCTTGTCGGCGGCGTACGCGGCCATGGAGCCGTGCCAGTCGAGGTGGTCGGGCGCCAGATTGAGCACGGCGGCGGAGTGGGCGCGCAGCGAGGGCGACCAGTGGAGCTGGTAGCTGGACAGCTCGACGGCGAGGACGTCGTACTCCTCGTCGCCGAGGACGGCGTCCAGGAGGGAGACGCCGATGTTGCCGACGGCGGCCGTGCGCAGGCCCGCCGCCCTCAGGATCGACGCGAGCATGCGCACGGTCGTGGTCTTGCCGTTGGTGCCGGTGACGGCGAGCCAGGGGGCCGGGGTGCGGCCGGGGCGGCTGTCGCGCAGCCGCCAGGCCAGCTCCACATCGCCCCAGATCTCCACGCCCGCCTCGGCGGCGGCGGAGAACAGGGGCTTGTCGGGCTGCCAGCCGGGCGCGGTGACGACCAGTTCGGTGCCCTCGGGCAGGGTGGCGCCGTCGCCGAGGCGCACGGTCGGATCGGCGCCGCCCCGCTCCCGGGCCCAGGCGGTCAGCTCGGCCGCCTGGGCCCGGGAGCGCTCGTCGTCGCCGTCGCTGACGACGGTGACCACCGCGCCGAGGCCGTGCAGGGCCTTCGCCGCCGGAATCCCGGAGACCCCGAGTCCGGCGACGGTGACCCGCTTGCCCCGCCACTGCTCCGTACTCACTTGTCGGCCGCCCAGCCCGCGTAGAAGAGCCCCAGACCCACGATCACGCACATGCCCTGGATGATCCAGAACCGGACCACCACCAGGACCTCGGACCACCCCTTGAGTTCGAAGTGGTGCTGGAGCGGGGCCATCCGGAAGACCCGCTTACCGGTCATCTTGAAGGAGCCGACCTGGATCACCACGGACATGGTGATGAGGACGAAGAGACCGCCGAGCAGCGCCAGCAGCAGCTCCGTGCGGGAGCAGATGGCCAGACCCGCGAGGGCGCCGCCGAGGGCGAGAGAGCCGGTGTCACCCATGAAGATCTTGGCGGGTGAGGTGTTCCACCACAGGAAGCCGAAGCAGGCGCCCATCAGGGCGGAGGCCACCACCGCGAGGTCCAGTGGGTCGCGTACCTCGAAACAGGCCGCCGGGTTGGTCAGCGAGCCGGCCCGCGCACAGGCTTCCTGGAACTGCCAGAGGCCGATGAAGGTGTACGCGCCGAAGACCATCACCGACGCGCCGGTGGCGAGGCCGTCCAGACCGTCCGTCAGATTCACGCCGTTGGACATGGCGAGAATCATGAAGAGCGCCCAGACCACGAACAGCACCGGTCCGATCGACCAGCCGAAGTCCGTGATGAAGGAGAGCTTGGTGGAGGCCGGGGTCAGATCGCGCTGGTCGGCGAATTGCAGCGACAGCACGGCGAAGGCGATGCCGACGACGAGCTGCCCCGTCATCTTCGCCTTGGCCCGCAGACCCAGCGAGCGCTGCTTGACGATCTTGATGTAGTCGTCCAGGAATCCGACGACACCCATGCCGGCCATCAGGAAGAGCACCAGGATGCCCGAGATGGTCGGCTTCTCCCCGGTGATCACCTTGGCGAGCGCGTAGGCGATCAGGGTGGCCAGGATGAAGGAGATACCGCCCATGGTGGGCGTCCCCTTCTTGCTGCCGTGGGTGCGCGGGCCGTCGTCCCGGATGAACTGCCCGTACCCCTTGCGGGCCAGGAGTTTGATCAGCAGCGGGGTGCCGATGAGCGTCAGAAAGAGCCCGATGGCCCCCGCGAAGAGGATCTGCCTCATCGGCCGGCACCCTGCCCATCCGAAGGCGCTGCCGGGTTCGAGAGCAGCGCCTCGGCGACCCGCTCAAGCCCGACCGATCTGGATGCCTTCACCAGCACGACGTCTCCCGGTCGCAGTTCACTGCGCAACAGGTCGACCGCCGCCCGTGCGTCGGACACGTGCACCGACTCCTCACCCCACGAACCCTCGTTATATGCGCCCAGTTGCAGCCAGGACGCTTCCCTGCCCCCGACTGCGACGAGCTTGCTGACGTTGAGCCGGACGGCGAGCCGTCCGACAGCGTCGTGCTCGGCGAGCGCTTCGTCTCCGAGTTCGGCCATCAGGCCGAGCACCGCCCACGTGCGTCCCCCCCGGGACTGCGCTTCCTGGCCCATGGCGGCCAGCGCGCGCAGTGCCGCTCTCATGGACTCGGGGTTCGCGTTGTAGGCGTCGTTGACGATCGTCACGCCGTCCGGACGCTCGGTGACCTCCATGCGCCAGCGGGAGAGGGTGCCGGCCTCGGAGAGCGCGCTGGCGATCTCCTCGACGGGCATGCCCAGCTCATGGGCGACGGCGGTCGCGGCGAGCGCGTTCGACACGTGGTGCTCACCGTACAGCCGCATCGTCACATCGCTGCACCCGGTGGGGGTGTGAAGCGTGAAGGCGGGCTGACCATGCCGGGTGAGCCGGACATTCTCGGCACGTACGTCGGCGTCGGCGGACTCGCCGAAGAGGGTCACCCGGGCCTTGGTCCTGGAGGCCATGGCGCGGACGAGCGGGTCGTCGGCGTTGAGGACGGCGACCCCGTCCTCCGGCAGGGACTCGACCATCTCGCCCTTGGCCTCGGCGATCCGCTCACGGCTGCCGAACTCGCCGACATGGGCGGTGCCGACGTTGAGCACCAGGCCCACCCGGGGCGGCACCAGGCCGGTCAGGTAACGGATGTCACCGACATAGCGCGCGCCCATTTCCAGGACGAGGTGCTCGGTGGTCTCATCGGCCCGCAGCGCGGTCAGCGGCAGTCCGATCTCGTTGTTGAGGTTGCCCGCCGGGTAGACGGTGGGCCCCTTGCGCTGGAGGATCTGGGCGATCAGGTCCTTGGTGCTGGTCTTCCCGGCGGAGCCGGTGAGCGCGACGGTGGTGGCGCCGAGGCGTTCGACGACATGGCGGGCGAGGGCGCCGAGGGCGGCGGTCACATCGTCCACGACGATCGCGGGCACGCCGACGGGCCGGGTGGCCAGCACCGCGACGGCGCCGTCCGCGACCGCGCCGGCGGCGAAGTCGTGGCCGTCGGCGCGCTCGCCCGCGAAGGCGGTGAACAGGGCGCCCGGCCCGACCGCGCGGGAGTCGGTGACCACGGGCCCGGTGACGAGCAGCTCCGGATTCGGTATGTCGTACGACTGCCCGCCGGTGATGCTGGCGATCTCGGCGAGGGAGAGGGCGATCACTTGGTCATCCCCGGGGTTTCTGGTGAACGGAGGCGCGAGAGGCCCGGATGGCGTCGCGCAGTACCTGGCGGTCGTCGAAGGGACGGACGACTCCGGCGATGTCCTGGCCCTGCTCATGGCCCTTTCCGGCGATGAGCACGGTGTCACCGGGCTCGGCCCGGGAGACGGCCGCGGCGATGGCGGCGGCGCGGTCGGCCTCGACGAGGACGTCGCCGCGCTCGTGGGCCGGCACTTCGGCGGCGCCGGCGAGCATGGTGGCGAGGATGGCGAGAGGGTCCTCCGAGCGCGGGTTGTCGGAGGTCAGCACGGCGGTGTCGGCGAGCCGGGCCGCCGCAGCGCCCATCGGGCCGCGCTTGGTGGTGTCGCGGTCGCCGCCGCAGCCGAGGACGATGTGCACCCGGCCGTCGGTGACCTTGCGCAGGGAGCGCAGCACGGACTCGACGGCGTCGGTCTTGTGGGCGTAGTCGACCACGGCGAGGTAGGGCTGGCCCTCGTCCACGCGCTCCAGCCGGCCCGGGACGCCGGGGACGGCGGCGATGCCGTCGGCGGCGGTCTGCGGGTCGATCCCGGCGACGGCGAGGGTGACGACGGCGGCGAGCGTGTTGGCGACGTTGAAGGGGCCGGGCAGCGGCGCCGCGGCCCGCACCCGCACCCCGCCGGGGCCCACGACGGTGAAGACGGAGCCCAGGGAGCCCACTTCCACGTCCTCGGCGCGCCAGTCGGCGTCCGGATGGCCCTCGGCGGAGAAGGTCGTGAGGGGGACGGAGGCCTCCGTGACGAGCCTGCGGCCGTACTCGTCGTCGAGGTTGACCACGCCGCGCCGGCTGCGGGCCGGGGTGAAGAGCCGCGCCTTCGCCTGGAAGTAGTCCTCCATGCCGGAGTGGAACTCCATGTGCTCCGGGCTGAGGTTGTTGAAGACGGCGACGTCGAAGACACAGCCGTCGACCCGGCCGAGGACCAGGGCGTGGCTGGAGACCTCCATGGCGACCGCCTCGACCCCGCGCTCGCCCATGACGGCGTAGAGCGCCTGGAGGTCGGTGGCCTCCGGGGTCGTCCGCTCCGACTTGAGCCGCTCGTCGCCGATCCGGGTCTCGACCGTGCCGATCAGACCGGTGGTGCGGCCCGCCGCGCGGAGGCCGCCCTCCATGAGGTAGACGGTGGTCGTCTTCCCCGAGGTGCCGGTGATGCCGAGCTGGAGCAGCCGCTCGCCGGGCCGGCCGTAGATCTCGGCGGCGAGGGCGCCCATCCGGCCCCGCGGGTCCCCGGTGACCAGGACCGGCAGTCCGGTGGCGGCGGCGCGCTCGGCGCCCGCCGGGTCGGTGAGGACGGCGGCGGCGCCGAGACCGGCGGCCTGGGCGACGAAGTCGGCGCCGTGGAGCCGGGCGCCGGGCAGGGCCGCGTACAGATCACCGGGGCGTACCGCCCGTGAGTCGTGGGTGATGCCGGTGACGGTGATCTCGTCCGCCGCGGGGCTCGTCACCCCCAGCCGGGCGGCCAGGTCCCCCAGGGGGGTCGGGTGGGGCCTTTCCGGCCGGGGAGCTCCCGGCTGCTTCGCGGGGGCGTCCTGCGGGGCGGTTCGGTACTGATCAGCGTGTGGCACGGCGGTGAGCGTACCGGGCGCACCCGGCCCGGAGCCAAAAGAGGGGGGGCCGCCCTCGGTGCCGTCCGCCGGGGGCGGTGGCGGGCTGCCGGAGGGTGTGGCCCCGGAGGGTCCGCGGTTCCCGGAGTCGGGGGTGATGGTTGTCACTGGTGGTTCCTCGGGTCGTTCTCGGGCGGGACGCCCGGCGGTCGGGGGCCGGGCCGGCCGGGTGCCGGAGCGATCGGGTGCGGGGCGGGCCGGGGGCCGGCGGGCCGGCCGCCGGCCCGGGGCCGCCTCGCGGGAGGTGCGCCGGCGGGTCATGGGCCGGGTTCGAAGGTGACGGGGAGTCTGGCCGGTGCGTTGCCGGTGGGCGGCACCTGGAGGGTCTTCAGCGCGAACTGCATGACCTGCTGGTAGACCGGGCCGCAGATCTGGCCGCCGAAGTAGCTTCCCTTGGTGGGGTTCTGGATGGCGCAGTAGACGGCGATCCGGGGCTCGTCGGAGGGGGCGAAGCCGGCGAAGGAGGCGGTGTAGCCGCGGTAGCGGCCCAGCTCCGGGTCGACACGGTTGGCGGTGCCGGTCTTGCCCGCGACGCGGTAGCCGGGGATGCGGGCCTTGGTGCCGGTGCCCTCTTCACTGCCGACGACGGACTCCAGCATGGTGGAGAGCGTCTTGGCGGTCCGCTCGCTCACGACCCGGGTCTTCCTGGGCTCGGGGGCGGCGCCGAACCGGCCATCGGGCCCCCTGGTGCCCCGGACCAGGGTGGGCTCGACGCGTACGCCGCCGTTGGCGATGGTCTGGTAGACGGAGGCGGCCTGCATGGCGTTGATGGACAGTCCCTGGCCGAACGGGATCGTGTACTGCTGCGAGGTGGACCACTTCTTCGGCGGGGCGAGGATGCCGGGCGTCTCCCCCGGGTAGCCGAGCCCGCTGGGGCTGCCGATGCCGAATTTCCGCAGGTAGGAGTGGAGCACCTCATTGGCCTCGGCCTGGGTCCTGCCGAGCTGTCCGGTGGCGAGGATGGTGCCGATGTTGCTGGACTTGGCGAGCACCCCGTTGAGGGTCAGATACCAGGTGGGGTGGTCGATGTCGTCCTTGAACAGCCGATCGCCCCGGTGCAGCCGGTTGGGGACCACGACATGGGTGCCGGGGGTGGCGGCCTTCTCCTCCAGGACGGCGGCCATCGACATCACCTTGGCGGTGGAGCCGGGCTCGAAGGCGTCCTGGAGGGCGGCGTTCCCCATGGCGGTGGCGTCGGCCCGGGAGATGTCGTTGGGGTCGAAGCCGGGCGCGTTCGCCATCGCGAGCACCTCGCCGGTGCGGGTGTCCTGGACTATCACATAGCCGCGGTCGGCCCTGGACTTGGAGACCTGGTCGCTGATCGCGCGCTGGGCCGCCCACTGGATGTCGCGGTCGATGGTCAGCTCCACATCGGAGCCGGGGACGGCCGGGGTCTCGCGGGTGCCGTCGGCGGTGGGGACCCGCCGGCCGCCCGACTGGGCGTAGGTGATCTCCCCGTCCTCGCCGGCGAGGGTCTTGTCGAGCATGGACTCGACGCCCCCGCCGCCGCGGCCCTCGGCGTTCACATAGCCCAGTATCCCGGCGGCGAGATCGGCGTTCGGGTAGACGCGCTTGCTGCTGGACTCCTGGAGCACCCCGGCGAGGACATTGGCCCCGGGGCCGCCGGCCGCCCGGTCGGTGCGGGCCTTCTCGGCGAGGACGCCCTTGAGGTCCTTGATCTGCTTCCAGACCTGCGGGGTCTGGCGGCGGGCCAGCACGGTGTAGCGGGAGTTCGGGGTGCGGAGCTTCTCGGCGAGTTCGCCGGTCTCCTTGCCGAGGATGGGCGCGAGCAGGGCGGCGGCCTGCTCGGGCGCGTTCGGGGACTTGCTCTCGCCGGGCGTGAACAGCTTCGGGTCGGCCGTGATGTCGTGGGCGTCGACGCTGCTGGCGAGGGCGACCCCGGACCGGTCGGTGATCTCTCCGCGCTCGGCGGCGAGCACCACGCTCATATAGCGGTGCTTCTCCGCCTTGTCGGTGTACGCCTCGGCGTCGACGGCCTGCACCTGGAGCAGCCGGACGACGAAGACCAGCATCACCAGCGTCAGACCGAGGCTGACCAGGCGGAGCCGGGGGCGGGGGCTGCCGAGCCGCAGCGGGGGCGGCTTCGGGGTCCGGCGGGCCGGGCGGGAGGGTGGCCCACCGGACGGTGATCTGCGGGCCGGTGGTTTGCGGGCCGGTCCCGGCACCCGGTCGTGCGGGCCGGCCGGCCGTCCCGAGGGGCGCGCTGATCGTTCCTTGGGTGGCACTGGGTCACCTGCCGGGGGGCGTGGAGGGCGGGGCGGGGGTGCCGGACGGGGAGGGCGGCCGGTCCGGGTCCGCTTGCGTCAGGTCCGCTTGCGTCGGGTCGCCCGGGGCGCGGGGTCCGCCCCCGGGCGCCGGGCCGGTCTGTCCGGGGCCGGTCTGTCCCGGGCCGGGGGTCGGTCCCTCGGACGGCGGACCGGCGGGGGTCCCGCCCAGGGTCTGGGGGGTGGGGCCGAGAGGGGCGGGGAGGGTCGGGGAGGGGGCGACGCCGGTCGCGGGGGGCGCGGTGGCCTCGCCGGGGGTGCCGCGGACCCTGCCGCCGGGGTCGATGAAGGCGGGGTTGCCGCCGGGGACCATGCCCAGCTCGCGGGCGCGCCGCTCCAGCGCGTCGGGGGCCAGCCCGCTGTCCACGTCCCGCTGGAGGGCCTGCTGCTCATCGGTGAGTTCGGTGGTCTCCTGCTTCAGCTCGTTCAGTTCGAAGGAGCCCTCGTTGAGCGAGGAGTTCAGCAGGAGCAGAGTGATCAGTCCGCCGCCGAGGAGGACGACGACCAGCAGCACGAACGGCGTGCGCGCGGCGGTGCTGGGGCCCGCCGGCATCATGCGGGCGAGCCTGGCGGCACGCCCCTTGAGCTGCTCGGCCGCCGGGCTCACCGCACGTCCTCCCGGATGCGCTGTGCTCCCCTCAGCCGGGCGGGGGCGGCGCGGCGGTTCTCGGCCACCTCTTCCTCGGTCGGCAGTTCGGCACCCCGGGTCAGCAGCTTCAGCCGGGGCTGGAACTCCTCGGGCACCACCGGGAGGCCCGGCGGGGCCGTGGTGGCGGCGCCCGCCGCGAGGACCTGCTTGACGAGCCGGTCCTCCAGGGAGTGGTACGAGAGGACCGCGATCCGGCCGTCGACCGCGAGCGCCCCGACCGCCGCCGGAATCGCCCGCTCCAGGACGGTCAGCTCGCCGTTGACCTCGATCCGCAGCGCCTGGAAGGTGCGCTTGGCGGGGTTGCCCCCGGTGCGCTTGGCCGCCTGCGGCAGCGCGTCACGGATCAGCTCCACCAGCCGGGCGCTGTTGGTGAAGGGGTCCGTCTGCCGTTCGCGCACGACGGCCGAGACGATCCGCTTGGCCTGCTTCTCCTCGCCGTACATCCGCAGGATGCGCACCAGCTCGCCGGGCGGATAGGTGTTGAGGACCTCCGCGGCGCTGATCCCGGTGGTCTGGTCCATCCGCATGTCGAGCGGGGCGTCCTGGGCGTACGCGAATCCGCGCCCGGCCTCGTCGAGCTGCATGGAGGAGACGCCGAGGTCGAAGAGGACGCCCTGGACGGCGGGGACGCCGAGCCGCTCCAGCACGTCCGGCAGCTCGTCGTAGACCGCGTGGACGAGCGTGGCACGCTCGCCGAAGGGGGCGAGCCGTTCGCCGGAGAGCCGCAGGGCCTCGGGGTCGCGGTCGAGGGCGATGAGCCGCGCGCCGGGGAAGCGGGTGAGCAGGGCCTCGCTGTGGCCGCCGAGCCCCAGGGTGCAGTCGACGACGACCGACCCCGGCGTTTCCAGGGCCGGGGCCAGGAGGTCCAGGCACCGCTGGAGCATCACCGGGACGTGTCGGGTATTGCTCAAAGGGCCCTCTCAGGTCCGGCGCGGGGGCCCGGTCCACCGCCGAGCGGGACCGGACCGTGCGTACGCCGCACTCGCGGTGCGTACCGCCGCACACGCGGGGAAATCGTGGAAACGTGCAGGATGATTCCGTGAACTGCGCGTCACTTTAGTCCACCGGCCTTGCCGGTCAATCAACCGGCCGACGGCGTGGCGGAGCGGCCGGGACGGCGAACACTTCACTCGAACGGGTGGGGCGTCGGCACCCCTGTGGGTTACCTCACAACAAGCCGTGTTGATGTTCTTTGTCACCTCCGTCAGCAGGCCGGTGCGGCCCGTTCCCATTAACGTCGTCACCATGACGACTTCCGCGCACCACTCCCCCGACGCTGTGCGTACGGGCGGATCGGTCACCGATCGCCTCGTCGAGGCGAATCAGCGCTATGCCGCCGTGTTCCAGGACCCCGGGATGGACGCTCGCCCCGTTCTCCGGGTCGCCGTGGTCGCCTGCATGGACGCCCGGCTGGACCTCCACGCCGCCCTCGGACTGGAGCTGGGTGACTGCCACACCATCCGGAACGCCGGCGGCGTGGTCACCGACGATGTGATCCGTTCGCTCACCATCAGCCAGCGGGCGCTGGGCACCCGCACGGTGATCCTCATCCACCACACCGGCTGCGGCCTCGAATCGCTGACCGAGGACTTCCGGCACGAACTGGAGGACGAGGTCGGGCAGCGTCCGCCGTGGGCGGTGGAGGCGTTCCGCGATGTGGACCAGGATGTACGGCAGTCCATGCAGCGGGTGCGCACCTCGCCGTTCCTGCTGCACTCCGATGATGTGCGCGGCTTTGTGTTCGATGTGAAGCAGGGTGTGCTGCGGGAGATCGACCCCACCGACCCCTCGGAATGATCGCCCCCTCGGAATGATCGTCCCCTCGGAATGATGGCCGGAGCGGGCCTCTGAGAAGCGCCGGGGCGGCCGTACGGATGCGGCCGCCCCGGCGGAAAGTTCGAGGGCTCGACCGGAACACCATGAAATAGCCCCATCAACCCGGCAAATCACACCCCCTTGTCCACAGGCAAGTGACACGACCCGCCGACGGCAACAAGAATGCGGGTACGACACCACTCCGGAACTTCCCGCGTGCGGTGTTCGTGATTCGGGGTGGGCCGGGCCGCTTGGAGACCCGGCCCGTGTGGAACGGGCCGAGGAGGGCCGGGTGACGACCTATGACAATCGAGCGAGCCTCACAGATCTGACCACCACAGCGGATCGTGTCCGCAGATCGGTGGAGCGGGTGATCGAAGGCAAGCCCGAGGTCGTACGGCTTTCGCTGACCGTGCTGCTCGCCGAGGGACATCTGCTCATCGAGGATGTCCCCGGCGTGGGGAAGACCATGCTGGCCAAGGCACTGGCGAGATCCATCGACTGCTCGGTGCGGCGTATCCAGTTCACGCCGGATCTGCTGCCGTCCGACATCACCGGCGTGTCCATATTCGACCAGCAGCGGCGGGACTTCGAGTTCAAGCCCGGCGCGATCTTCGCCCAGATCGTGATCGGGGACGAGATCAACCGCGCCTCGCCCAAGACCCAGTCGGCGCTGCTGGAGTCGATGGAGGAGCGCCAGGTCACCATCGACGGCAAGACCTATGAACTGCCCAGCCCCTTCATGGTGGTGGCCACCCAGAACCCGGTGGAGATGGAGGGCACCTATCCGCTGCCGGAGGCCCAGCGCGACCGCTTCATGGCGCGGGTCTCCATCGGCTACCCCAGCGCCGAGGCAGAGCTCCAGATGCTCGATGTGCACGGCGGGGTCTCGCCCCTCGACGACCTGGAGCCGGTGGCGCACGCGGACGACATGGTGAAGCTGATCGACGCCGTGCGCCATGTCCATGTGGCCGAGCCCGTCCGCCGGTACGCGGTGGAGCTGGTGGCCGCGACCCGCAGCCACCCCGACCTCCGGCTCGGTGCCTCCCCGCGCGCGACCCTGCATCTGCTGCGCGCGGCGAAGGCCACCGCCGCGCTGGCCGGCCGGGACTACGCGCTGCCGGACGATGTGCAGTCGCTGGTGGTGCAGGTGCTGGCGCACCGGCTGCTGCCCACGGCGCAGGCCCAGCTGAACCGGCGCACGGCGGAGCAGGTGGTGCTGGACATCCTCCAGCGCACTCCGGTGCCCACGGCCGAGGGCGCGCGGACCGCGTATGTGGCGGGCGAGCGGCCACAGCCCCTCCCCGGCGGGGTACCCGGGGCCCGGCGGCTGTGATGTCTCCGGGGGGCCTGGCCGGGGAAGGCGCGGGGGAGCCCGCCGGGGCTTCCGGCGCGGCGGCGGGAACGGACGGCGACAGCGGCACCGACGGCGCGGACCGGCCCGGTTTCCGGGCCGGTCTCAGCGGGCTGACCACGCGCGGCCGGTCGTTCCTGGCCGCCGGGGTGGCGGCCGCGGGCTGTGCCTATGTCCTGGGGCAGAGCGATCTGCTGCGGGTGGGGCTGCTCCTCGCGGTGCTGCCGCTGGTCTGTGTCTCCGTGCTCCACCGCACCCGCCACCGCGTCACGGGCAGCCGCCGGCTCACTCCCGCGCGGGTGCCCACCGGCACCGAGGCGCGGGTGCACCTGCGGATGGACAATGTCTCGCGGATGCCCACCGGACTGCTGATGCTCCAGGACCATGTGCCCTATGTGCTGGGACCCCGGCCCCGGTTCGTGCTGGACCGGATGGAGGCGGGGGGCCGCCGCGAGGTGTCGTACCGGGTCCGCTCCGATCTGCGGGGGCGGTATCCGCTGGGCCCGCTCCAGCTGCGGCTGACCGACCCGTTCGGCATGTGCGAACTGACCCGCTCGTTCGGCGCCTTCGACACCCTCACCGTGATCCCGCGGACCGAGCCGCTGCCGCCCGTGCGGCTGACCGGTGACGCCTCGGGGTACGGGGAGGGCCGGCGGCGCTCCCTTGCGCTCGCCGGGGACGACGACGTGATCCCGCGGAACTACCGCTACGGCGACGATCTGCGCCGGGTGCACTGGCGCTCCACCGCGCGGTACGGCGAGTTGATGGTGCGGCGCGAGGAGCAGCCGCAGCGCGCCCGCTGCACGGTCCTCCTGGACACCCGGGCCATCGCCTACCAGGGGGCGGGCCCCGATTCCGCCTTCGAGTGGGCGGTCTCCGGGACCGCCTCCGCGCTGGTCCACATACTGGAGCGGGGCTTCTCGGTGCGGCTGATGACGGACACCGGGAGCACCGTCCCCGAGGACTCGGGCGACGGGTTCGCCGGTGCCCAGGACTCCGCCGACACCGCCGGGCTGATGCTGGACGAGCTGGCGGTGGTGGACCACTCGGAGGAGGAGGGGCTGCGGGCCGCCCACACGGCGCTGCGCGGCGGGAGCGAGGGGCTGCTGGTGGCCTTCTTCGGCGATCTGGACGAGGAGCAGGCGGCACTGGCGGCCCGGATGTGCCGGCGGGCCGGCTCGGCGGTGGCCTTTGTCCTGGACAGCGGGGCGTGGACGAGCGGCGGAGGCTCGCCGGGCCCGGTCGAGAGCCGGCTGAGGGTGCTGCGCGAGGCCGGCTGGACGGCGCTGGCCGTACCGCCGGGGGCGTCGTTCCCGGCACTGTGGCAACTGGCCGACCAGCAGCGCGGCGAACCGTCCGGCGGTGCGGGCGGCGGCTTCGGGGGATGGTCATGAACGGTGGGGATGGGTCATGAGTGGTCGGGGACGGCTGACGCTGAGTGCGTACGCGGCCACGCTGATGGCGGCGTGCGCGATGGTGCCGCTGCTCGACGGCGTGGGCTGGCTGGTGCAGGCCGTGGTGCTGCTGGGCGTCCAGAGCGCCGCGGGCGCCCTGGCCAGGCGGGCGGCGCTGGCCGGGCCGCTCACGGCGCTGGTCCAGGCGCTGGCCGGGCTGACGCTGCTGACCTGGGTCTTCGCCCGGGAGCAGGCACTGTTCGGGCTGCTGCCGGGGCCGGAGGTCTTCCAGCGGTTCGCCGGGCTGCTGAGCGCGGGCGGCGACGACATCGGGCAGTACGCCATCCCGGCGCCCGTCTCCGACGGCATCTCGCTGATGGTGATCGGCGGGGTGCTGGTGATCGGGCTCGCGGTGGACACCATCGCGGTGACCTTCCGCAGTGCCGCCCCGGCGGGTCTGCCGCTGCTCGCGCTGTACTCGGTGGCGGCGGGTCTCGCGGGAGGTGCGGCGAACTGGCTCTGGTTCCTGCTCGCGGCCTCCGGCTATCTGCTGCTTCTGCTGGCGGAGGGCCGGGACCGGGTCGCCCAGTGGGGCAGGGTCTTCGGCTCTCCCCGGACGGGCGGCGCCCGGCCCTTCGAGCCCGGCGCCGGACCGTCCGTCTCCCCGCTGCGCACCGGACGCCGGATCGGCGTCCTGGCGCTCGGTGTGGCCCTCGCGGTGCCCGCGGCCCTGCCCGCGCTGGACGGCGGGCTGCTGGCCGATGTGGGCGGCGGGTCCGGAGGGTCCGGGCCGGGCGGCGGGAGCACGATCTCGGCGGTGAATCCGCTGGTGTCGCTCCAGGAGAGCCTGAACCAGCCGGAGGACCGCGAGGTGCTGCGCTACCGCACCGACGCGGAGAACAAGGAGGACTTCTATCTGCGGATCGTCGCCCTGGACCAGTTCGACGGCACGACCTGGCGGTCCTCGCCGCGCAAGGTGCAGGAGGTGCCGGAGCGGTTCCCCCGGCCGGAGGGGCTGAGCGGCGCGGTCCCCACCAAGCCCGTCCGGTCGAGCATCTCGGCCGCCGACTACTACAAGCAGAACTGGCTGCCGCTGCCCTATCCGGCGACCCGGGTCGGGATCGACGGCCGCTGGCGGTTCGAGCCGAGCGGCCGGACCCTGGTCGGGGACCGGGGCCAGGACTCCCGCGGGGCGCAGTACACCGTCAGCAGCCTGGCGGTGAACCCGACGGCGGAGCAGCTGGCCGGTGCTCCGCCCGCCCCAGCCGCTCTGCGGCGCGAGTACACCGACGTGCCCGACAACCTCCCGCAGACGGTCCGGCGGACGGCCGAGCGGGTCACCAGCGGTGCGGCCAACGACCACGAGCGGGCGGTGCTGCTCCAGGAGTGGTTCGCCGACAGCGGTGAGTTCACCTATGACACCGAGGTGCAGTCGGGCACGGGCGTCAACGCGATCAGCCGCTTCCTCCGCGAGAAGGAGGGCTTCTGCATCCACTTCTCGTTCTCGATGGCGGCGATGGCCCGGACGCTCGGTATACCGGCGCGGGTCGCCGTGGGGTTCACCCCGGGTTCTCCCCGCGCCGACGGCACCATGTCGGTCAGCACCAGGGACGCCCACGCCTGGCCCGAGCTGTACTTCGAGGGGGTCGGCTGGACCCGTTTCGAGCCGACGCCGAGCCGGGGCAGCCAGCCGGACTACACCCTGGAGAACACGCCCGCCGGTGGGCCGAGCGCCTCGGCGCAGCCCTCGGCGACGGCCTCCGACGAGGCGAGCGCGGCTCCCTCGGCCTCGGACAGCTGCCCTCCGGAGCTGCGGCGGGCCGGTGAGTGCTCGGTGGCCGCCCCGGTGGACGAGGAGACATCGGCCGGGTCGGGCCGGTCCATCGGCTCGGTGGCGCTGGTCGTGGCGGGAGTGGTGGCCGCCGCGGCGCTGCTGCTGGGGCCGATGCTGTGGCGGCGCGGCGCCGGTGCGCGGAGGCTGCGGTCGTCCGGCGGCCGGGCCCCGGCGGATGTCCGGGCGCGGGTGCTGGCGGCCTGGCAGGAGGTGCTGGACACGGCCTGGGACCACGGTGTCCCGCCGGACGATTCACGGACGCCGCGCGGAACAGCGGAGCGGATCGTGCGGCTGGGGAAGCTGGCGGGCGAGCCCGCCGAGGCGCTGCACCGCCTCGCCGGCGCGGTGGAGCAGGTGCTGTACGCGCCGGAGCCCCGGCCGGTCACGGGTCTCGCCGACGACGCGGCGCGTGTCCGGGCCGGGCTGCGCGCCGGGGCGGGCCGGTGGGGGCGGCTGAGGGCAGTGCTGCTTCCCCGTTCGGCCGTCCGGGTGATCTGGGCGGGGTCGGACCGGTGGGCCTCGGTGACCGGCCGTCTGCGGGCCCGGGGCGGGGAGTGGCGGGCGGCGCTGCCGCGCCGGCCGTTCCGTCAGCGGGGCTGACGGAGGGGCGGGGAGGGCAGGAGTGGGGCCGGTGCCCGGCGGGGCCGGCCCCCGGACGCTTGTTCCCCGGCCGCCGCCACGGCCGTACGCCGCTGATCGACGTCTGATCGGCGTCTGATCGGCGTCTGATCGGCGTCTCGCTGGTCGGGGTCGGTGGCCCGGAGCCATCCCGGGGAGGGCCCCGGGGCGGATCGGGGGCGGTTCCGCGATCGGTCACGGATCAGTGACCGGTCACGGATCAGTGACCGGAGACGGAGCGGTGACCGGGCGCGGGTCCGTGCCGGAGAGGGGAGTCCGCCGGGGCTCAGCTCCCGGGCGGAAGGGGGCGCGGCGGAGGCCGCCCTGTGCCGCAGGGCCCGGACACAAGGTCCGGGCCGGTCCGCCGGTCCCTGGGGACCGGGTGGTTCAGTGGCCCTGTTCGTCGCGGCGGCGCTGCCACCGCTGCTCGATCCGGTCCATCATCGACTTGCGCTGACGGGACTGACGGGACGGGCGACGAGCGCTGCCCGCCGTCTCCCCCAGGGTCTGCTGCTCGCCCGGCTTGGGCGCCTTGCGCCATCCGGTGACGGCCAGAACCGCACAGCCCAGCATGACGAGGAACCCCACCACACTGATCCAGATCATCTGCGCGACCATTCCGGCCATGAGGAGCGCGATACCCACCAGGAAGCCTGCAACCGCCTGGTAGACCCGTCGCCGGGTGTACGTACGCAGCCCGCTTCCCTCAAGCGCTGTCGCGAATTTGGGATCTTCGGCGTACAGCGCTCGCTCCATCTGCTCGAGCATTCGCTGCTCGTGCTCCGAGAGCGGCACGGAGTCCTCCTAGTCGTCGGCCGCGGGGGCGACCGTATGCGGCCCTTTCAGGATAGGCAGGGAATCGCCCCCGTGAAACCCGCCCTCTACGCCAGTTCGCCAGTTTGGGCCGCCACGGCGGCTTTGGCTGCTGAGGCGTAGATTCCCCAACCTCCGATCCGTCATGCCGGATGGTGTCCCTCGATCATACGGGGCGGCGGACCCGATCGGGGGGTCTGTGTCCTACTCCATCTGCGGCTGCGCCCCTGATCAGCCGTGCTTCCGGCCCAGTACGTGGAGCTGGGTGGCGACCGAGTGGAAGGCGGGCAGCTCGGCGGCTTCGGCCTCCAGCTTCAGCAGGGCGTCCAGGGCGCCCGGCTCGGTGTCCACCAGGACGCCGGGGACCAGGTCGGCGAAGACCCGCACCCCGTGGACCGCGCCGATCTCGGCGCCGGCCCCGGTGACCAGCCCGGAGAGCTGCTCGGCGGTGAAGCGGCGGGGCGTCGGGTCCCCGTCGCCCCAGCGGCCCCGGGGGTCGGTGAGCGCCTGGCGGGCCTCCGCGAAGTGGCCGGCGAGCGCGCGGGCCATGACGGCCCCGCCCAGCCCGGCGGCGAGCAGGCTGAGCGCGCCGCCGGGCCGCAGCGCGTCCACCGCGTTGCGCACACCGTCGGCGGGGTCGTCCACGTACTCCAGGACGCCGTGGCACAGGACCACGTCGTAGCCGTCGCGCCCGACGACGTCGAAGAGGCCGTGCACATCGCCCTGGACGCCCTGCACCCGGTCGGCGACGGCCGCCTCGGCCGCCCTGCGCTCCAGCGCGAAGAGCGCGTTGGGGCTGGGGTCGACGACGGTCACCCGGTGGCCGAGCTGGGCGACGGGCACCGCGAAGGACCCGCTGCCGCCGCCGGTGTCGAGGACGTCCAGGGCCTCCCTCCCGGTGGCCTCGACCCGGCGGTCGAGGGCCTCCTTGAGGACCTCCCAGACCACGGAGGTGCGGAGGGCGGCGCGGGGCGGGCGCGGCGGGGTGGCCCCGCGGTGGGACGGGTCCGGCACGGCAGTTGACTCCTCGGACGGTGCCGCCCCGGCCGCGCGGGAGCGGCGGGGCGTGCGGTGGGCGACGACCTCGGTCGGGGACCGCCGGGTCGGGCTCTCGCGGTGGACGGTGGACTCTCGTGGAGGGCCTCCCGCTGGGTGGCCCCCGTGGGACTGAGGACATCTCCCACCCTATTGCCTCCTTCCCGGACGCCGGCGCCGCGTCCCGCTCCGTGGTCGCGCGGGCCCGCGGCCGGTGCGCGCGACAGGGCGGCGGGGCGGCAGCACGCCGGGGCAGCGGGACGGCGGGACGGCGGGGCCGCGAGGACCGGCACGGGGCCGGGCGGCGGGAGAGGGAGGCCGGGCGGCGGGCGCGCTCACCCGGCCTCCTCCTGCCGCACGGCGGGCCGCGGCCCGGGCTCCGGGGGGCGCGGTGCGGGCGGACCGGCCGCCGCCGGCCCGGGCGGTGCGGGGTGGAGCACGAGCAGGCGCTCCACCAGGCGGAGGAACATCGCCGCGTCCCTCAGCAGGTCGTCGGCCTCGCGGCTGCTGGCCGCGCCGCGTATACCGGCCTCCGCGCGCGCTCGGCGCGGCGCTCCGGAGGCGAAGTGGGCGCTCCACTCGGACAGTTCGGGAGCGCTCTCGGGCAACAGCTCCCAGGCGCTGCGGATGCCCGCCCTGCGACCGCGCCGGGTGGGCTCTCCCCGGCCGCGCCGGGCGGCGGGCGGACCGTCGGGGTAGCCCCGGGCGGCGGGCGGACCGTCGGGGTAGCCCCGGGCGGCGAGGACCGCGGCGGCGGTCCGCAGGGCGGCGAGGTGGGCGGTGGCGTACCGCTCGTTGGGCGGTTCGAGAGCGGCGGCCTCGTCGAGGCCCCGGCGGGCCTGGGCGAGCAGATCGAGGGCCGCGGGCGGGGCCGACGCACGCCGTGGGACGGGGTGCACATCGCTCGCGGGCCCGGTCAGTGAGGGGACAGGGCCGGTGGCACGGCGCCGGTGTGGGGCTGCCGTGTGGTCGCTGGCCATGACGAGCCTCCTGTCGTCGTGTGACGGCACTGTGGCCGTATGTGTCCATCGTGGGGGCAGCCACTGACAATCCGCGTTGACCTGCGCTTTTGCCTCAACGCTCGATCCAGGGTTAGTTTTTGCACTGACTGGTCAGTACAAAAACAAGGGGGGCCTGTGGACAGCCCGCACGGGGCGGCCGTCTTCGCCGAGGGGTTCGGGCTCAAGGGCCCGCGGGGATGGGCCTTCCGCTCGGTCGACATCGACGCGGCGCCCGGTTCGCTCATCGCGGTCGAGGGCCTCTCCGGCTCCGGCCGGACCTGTCTGCTGCTCGCGCTCGCCGGCCGGATGCGCCCCACCGAGGGCCGTGCCGAGATCGGCGGTCTCACGCTGCCGCGCGGGATGGCCGCGGTCCGCAGGATCAGCGCGCTCGGCCCCGTACCGTCGGTGAGCGAGCTGGACCCGGCACTGACCGTCGCGGAGCATCTGCGCGAGCGCGCCCTGCTCCAGCGGCGGTTCGACGGCTCGCTGCGGGCGCTGCTGCGCCCGCCGGGCGAGCGGGCGGCCGGGACCCGGGCGCGGATCGCGGAGGCGCTGTCGGCGGCCGGGCTCGACCCGGCCTCGCTCCCGAGGGCGGAGCGCACCCCCGTACGCGCCCTGGAGCGGCTGGAGGCCCTGCGGCTGTCCATCGCGCTCGCGCTGATCGGGCGCCCCCGGCTCCTCGCGGTGGACGACACCGATCTGAAGCTCTCGGACGCCGAACGGACCGAGGCGTGGGAGCTGCTGCGCTCGGTGGCGGCCGGCACCGGCACCACCGTGGTGTCCGTGTGCAGCCAGGCGCCCGAGGGGACCACCGTCGTCCGCACGGACGGTCCGGACGGCGCAGGCGCCGCGAACAGCACGGACAGCACGGACAGCACCCACAGCAGCGGCGGCACCGACGGTGCGGGCGGCTCCATGGACGACGACAACGGGGAGGGGACGGCCGATGCGTTCGCCGAGACTGGCCGCGCTTGAGCTGAGGCGGTTCGGCAGGGGCAGGCTCCCCAGGGCCGCCGTGGTGGCGATCGTGCTGCTGCCGCTGCTGTACGGGGCGCTGTACCTGTGGTCCTTCTGGGACCCGTACGGACGGCTCGACCGCATCCCCGTCGCCCTGGTCAACGACGACAAGGGGGCCGAGGAGGGCGACGGGAGGCTCGCGGCGGGCGACGAGATCGCCCGGAACCTGCGCGACAGCGAGGTGTTCGACTGGCACGAGGTGAGCGGGGCCGAGGCCCGCGAGGGCGTCGAGAACGGCGCGTACTACCTCTCCCTGACGATGCCCGAGGACTTCAGCGAGCGGATCGCGTCCAGCTCCGGCGACTCACCGGAGACCGGCGCCCTCCAGGTGCGCACGAACGACGCCAGCAACTACATCGTCGGACAGGTCTCCCGGACCGTGTTCGCGGAGGTGCGCACCGCCGCCTCCACCAAGGCGTCCCGCTCGTTCCTGGACCGGATCTTCATCAACTTCTCGGACATCCACAGCGCGACCGAGGACGCCGCGAAGGGCGCGGACGACCTCAAGGGCGGCATCGGCGAGGCCAGGAAGGGCTCCACGGAGCTGGCGGACGGCCTGAAGAACGCCAAGAACAGCACCGACAGGCTCACCGGAGCCCTCGCCCGGCTGGAGAAGGGCGCGGGGGATCTCAGGACCGGGACCCGGGAGCTGGCGAACGGCACCGGGGCGCTCGCCGGGAAGGCGGGCGGCCTCGCCGGCGGCATCCGCCCGTACCTCAAGGACAACGGCACATCCATCGGTGACGCGGCCCTGCTGGTCGCCGACTCCTCGAAGCTGATCCGCGACGGCCTCGCCGGACTGACGGAGAGCGGCCCCGCCGCCGCGACACGTGTCCAGACCTCGGCCGACGAGCTGAAGGCGCTCCACGGGAAGCAGTGCGGGGACGTGGCCGAGCCCGACCCCGTCGCCTGCCCCGCGCTGGAGCGCGCGAGCGCCGCCGCGACGGAGGCCGCCGCATCGGCGGCCGGGGTCACCGCCCTGGTCCGGGAGAACCAGGGCGGTCTGCGGAAGCTGGACAGCCGTCTCCAGGACCTCCAGAAGAAGGCGGCGGAGCTCGCCGAGCGCTCGCCCGGCCTGGAGAAGGACCTCGCCTCGGCCCTGGAACGGATCAACGCGCTCAACACGGGTGCGCAGAGCGTCTCCCGGGGCATGACCGAGCTGCACACGGGGCTGACCGGCGCCCGGTCCGGCGCCGGCGAGATCGACACCGGTGTCGGGAAGCTGAAGAAGGGCGCGGGGGACCTGGACGGCGGCCTGTTCAAGCTCGCCGACGGCTCCGCCGATCTGGCGGGGGGCCTGCACGACGGTGTGGCGAAGATCCCCGACTACAGCGAGAAGGACCGCGATCTGCGCACCGAGGTCATGGCGGACCCGGTGAAACTGGCCAGCCAGACCCTGAACCAGGCGCCCAACTACGGCACGGGCTTCGCCCCGTACTTCATCCCGCTCTCCCTCTGGGTCGGCGCGATGGTGGCGTACATGATCATCCAGCCGATGAACCGGAGGGCGCTCGCCGCCGGGGGTTCGGCCTGGCGGATCGCGCTGGCGGGCTGGCTGCCGGTGGTGGCCATCGGTCTGGTGCAGGTCGGGGCGCTGATGGCGGTGCTGCACTGGTCGCTGGGGATGAGGGTGGCGTACGCGGCCGGGACGCTCGCCTTCCTGGCGCTCGTCATCTGCTGCTTCGCCGCGATCATCCAGTGGCTGAACGCCCGCTTCGGGGCGGCCGGACGGATTCTCGTCCTGGCGGTGCTGATGCTCCAGCTGACCTCGGCGGGCGGCACCTATCCCGTTCAGACCAGTCCGGCGTTCTTCAACGCGATCCATCCGTTCCTGCCGATGAGCCATGTGGTGGAGGCGCTGCGGAGGCTGATCACGGGCGGCGGTCTCGGACCGGTGTGGCAGGCGACGGCCGTCCTGCTCGCCTTCACGGCCGGGGCGCTGGCTCTCACCGCTCTGACGGCGCGGCGCAAGCAGGTCTGGACACTGGACCGGCTCCACCCCGAGCTGAGTCTGTGACGAGGCCGGCCGGCTGCCGGAACAAGCCCGGGAAAACCCCGAGACCTGTGAGAATCGGCGGCATGGACGCGAGGGACAGCAGCAGCACCAGACGCCGGGCGACCCGGGCCAAGCTCTACGAGGCCGCGGTGACCCTGATCGCCGAGCAGGGTTTCTCGGCGACCACGGTGGACGAGATCGCCGAGCGGGCCGGGGTCGCCAAGGGCACGGTCTACTACAACTTCAAGAGCAAGACGGAGCTGTTCGAGGAGTTGCTGCGGTTCGGGGTCGGCCTGCTGACCGCGTCGCTCCAGTCCGCCGCGGACGAGACCGCGGAGCGCGGGGGCACCAAGGTCGAGGCGCTGGACGGGATGATCCGGGCGGGTCTGGTCTTCATCGACCGCTATCCGGCCTTCACCCAGCTCTACGTCGCCGAGCTGTGGCGCACCAACCGGGCGTGGCAGTCCACGCTGCTGGTGGTGCGTCAGCAGGCGGTGGCGGTGGTCGAGACGGTGCTGCGGGAGGCCGTGGAGAACGGCGAGCTGAGCGAGGAGATCGATATTCCGCTCAGCGCGGCGGCCCTGGTGGGGATGGTGCTGGTGGCGGCGCTGGACTGGCAGTCGTTCCAGCCGGAGCGGTCCCTGGACGATGTGCACGCGGCGCTGTCGCGGCTGCTGCACGGGCGGGTCAGCGGGCGCTGACCCGCGCGGACGGCGATGGGCCGGCCCGGCGGGACTCCCCCGAGTCCCGCCGGGCCGGCGCATCGCGGCCCCCGTTGTTCCCCCCGTTCCCCCGTTCCTCCGATCCCCCGATTCCCCCGTTGTTCCCCCTGTCCCCCGTTTCCGGCGCCCCGTTCCCCCCGTGGCGCCGGAACGCTTCCGCGAGGGAAGCTCTCCGTCGGGGGCGCCGCGCCGTTCCGCCGCCCCGTGTCGTCGGTGCCGGCGCCGCGTCCCCCTCCGTGGGCTCCACTCTTCCGTCCGCGCAGGTGGCGGCCCATCCGCGCGCGTACTCATATCGGCGGCTAGGTAGTCGTACTCAGCCGTGGGGGCGCGGGCCCAGCCGTGGGAGGTCCGGTCTGGTGACGATCGCGTCCGCGTCCGTACTCCCCCCGTGCGGGGCTGCGGTCGCCGGCGCGGTCCCCGCCCGGGTGGGCGGGCGCGGGCCGAGGGCGTGCGGCGGCAGTGTCAGTGGGGGTCGATAGAGTTTTCGGCATGGCACGGATTGCGGTGATCGGCGCCGGGATGGGCGCGATGGCGGCGGCCGCCCGGCTGGCCGTGGCAGGCCACCGGGTGACGGTGTACGAGCGCTCGGCGGCCCCCGGCGGGTCGGTGGGCTCCTTCGAGCGCGAGGGGTTCGTCTTCGACACCGGGCCCGGTCTGCTCCATCTGCCCGCGGTCTGGCGGGATCTCTTCGTGAAGACGGGCCGGGAGCCGCTGGAGCGGTGCGTCGGCCTGGTCCAGGTCGATCCGGCCGGCCGCCATCTGTTCGCCGACGGCACCGAGGCCGTGCTGCCCGACGCGTCGCGCGCGGGGATCGTCTCCGCGCTGGAGTCGGCGCTCGGCGCGGGGGCGGGCGAGCGGTGGGGGGACTTCCTGGGCCGGGCCCGGGATGCCTGGGACCGCTCCCGGCGGCCCCTGCTGGAGGAGCCGCTGTGGCGGGACTGGCGGGTGCTGGAGCGCGATCCCTATCCGGCGCTCCGGCAGCGCCGGCTGCTGCGCACCCGGCAGGCGGCCACCGTGGCCGAGACCGGGGCGTGGGAGCTGGCCGACCGCCGGCTGGCCGCGCTCCTCGAGGGCTGTGTCCTGGGGTACGGCCTGGACCCCCGGCACGCGCCGGCGGGGGCGGCCCTGCTGCCGTATCTGGAGCAGACCTTCGGCACCTGGTACGTCGAGGGCGGGCTGCACCGGCTGGCGCGGGCGGTGCACGGGAGATGCCTCGCCCGGAAGGTTGAGTTCCGCTTCGAGTGCGAGGTGACCTCGGTGGTGGTGCGGGACGGCCGGGCCGCGGGAGTCGTGCTGGCGGACGGCTCGGCCGTGGAGGCCGACCAGGTGGTGGCGGGCGCGGGGGCCGCCGCGCTGACCGGGTGTCCGCTGTGGGGGGAGGATGACATCCGGCCGCGCGAGGGCGGCGGCAAGGAGCCGCTGCCCGGCAGGTTCACCGTGCTGCTGGCGCTGCGCGGGGGGCGGCCGGCGGCCGTTGCGCACCGCAGTGTGGTGCACGCCCCGGACACCGGGGAGGAGGCCGCGGCCGTCTTCGGCGGGCGGCTCGCCGAGCGGCCCACCGTCACCGTGCTGCGTCCGGACGATCCGGCGACCCGCCCGGACGGCGGCCATGAGGCGGTCACCGTGTCGGCGACGGTCGCGGGCCACGGGGGCCCGGTCGACTGGACGGACAAGGCGCTGCGCGAGCGGTACGCGGAGGTCCTGGTCGAGGCGGCCGCCCGGGCCATGGGTGAGAGCGGGGGCGGACTGCGGGAGCGGATGCTGTGGCGGGAGATCCTGACCCCCGCCGAGACGGGAGGGATGGCGGCGCCCTCGCTGGCCGGGCCCGGGGGGCGCCATCTCCACCCGGCGAACAGCACCCGGCTCCCGGGGCTCCATCTGGTGGGGGGGTATGCGCATCCGGGCGGGGGGTTGGCTCATGCGGGGATGTCCGGGGCGCTGGTGGCGGGGCTGATCGTCGAGGGGCCGGATTTCCGCGGCTCCCAGTGAGAGCGCTCCGCGCCGGACGAACCCGTCACCCCGAGCCCGCCCGGCGCTTGAGGACGCACCCGCACCACGGGAGCCCGAGCATGCGCATCTCCAGCCCGTCCGGCGCTTGAGGACGGACCCCGCACCACAGGACACCCGCACCGTGCACACACCAGCCCGTCCGGCGCTTGAGGACGCACCCGCACCGTGCGGGCCCGAGTCGGGGGCCAGCCCCCGAACCCCCGCGCCTCAAACGCCGGCGGGGCTGGGGGTGGCTCAGGTTCCTGGCGGGGCTGGGGGTGTTCGGGTTCCCGATGGGGCTGGGATTCGCTCCGATTTCCGGCGGGCCTTCGGAGGGGCTCGGTACGGCAGCCTGTCCGGGCGCTCGTGGAAAGGCCCACACCCAGGGCATCCCGGTTCCCGGGCTCCCGCGCCGGGCGAACCCGTCACCCCCAGCCCGTCCGGCGCTTGAGGACGGACCCCGCGCCACAGGGGCCGGGAGTGGCCGGGGTGCGGCCGGGTCAGGGAGGTCAGCCCCCTGCGAGTCAGTAGCGGTACTGCTGCTCGTTGTTGTACTCGGGGTCGTAGCCGTACGGCTGCTGCGGGTCCGGCTGCTCCCGGGGCGGCTCCGTGTCCCGTTGCTGCGGGACCCACACACCACCGGGAGGCGTATCCGTGTACGACTGCTGCGCGTAGTACGGATCGGCGTCGTACGACTGCGGGTTGCCGAAGCTGTCGTAGCTCTCCGCCGGGCTGTACTGCTGGCCGCCCACATAGGGATCGGAGTACGCGGGGTACTGCTGGGGGTCCGTGCCGAAGTCGTCCCGGGCGGGCGGCTGTCCGGCGTCGTAGTACGGGTCGTACTGGCCGTAGCCCTCGCCGGACGGGCCGCCCGGGGCGGGCTGGGGGCCGTCGAAGGGGGCGCCGGTGTAGACGCCGTACCCGTTGGTGTCGTCGGGCATCGGCTGTGGCGCGTAGACCGGCTCGGGGTCCAGATCCAGCGGGGCCGCCGTCGCGTAGGGCGGTACGGCGGTCTCCTCAAGTCCCGAGACCTCGATGACCGGTTCGCGCGAGGCGTCCTTCTCCCCTGCCTTGCGGCGGCGGCTCGCCCCGGGCCGCCCGCCGATCGCCCAGCCGGTGGAGAAGCCCCGGCGGAAGGAGAGCGTCACATAGGTCTGCCCCACGGCGAAGGTGATCGTGCCGAGCGCGATCACCACCACGGAGGAGAGCAGCACCCCCAGCACCACCCCCAGGAACCCGACGAAGGCGAGGAGACGCCACCTCAGCCGCGCCTTGTACTGCAGCAGCACCTCACCGAGCAGCCACAGCGCGACCACGCCGAACGCGATGTAGAGGACCGTCCAGCCCATGCCCGCCCCTCTCCCTCGGCCCCCGCCCCGGCTCGGGGCGGGTAGGGCCGATCAGGACTGTCTGTGCAGTCCGAGATTCTCGTATATCTCAAGTGTCGCCGTGGAGTTGTTGAGCGTGATGAAGTGCAGCCCGGGAACACCCTCGGAGAGCAGCTCCGCACAGAACTCGGTTGCGAACTCTATTCCCATGGAGCGTACAGCCGCGGGGTCGTCCTTGACGCTGAGGATGCCCTCTTTCAGCTTCGCCGGGATCACGGCATTGCTGAGCTGCCCGAACCGTTCGAGCTGCCGGACGCTGGTGACCGGCATGATCTCGGGGATGATCGGGGTGTCGCAGCCCGCGGCCCCGACCCGGTCGCGCAGCCGCAGATAGTCCTCGGGGCGGAAGAACATCTGGGTGATCGCGTAGTCGGCACCGGCGCGGCACTTGTCGACGAAGTGCCGGATGTCCGTCTCCCAGTCCTGGGAGCGGGGGTGCATCTCGGGGAAGGCCGCGACGCCCACGCAGAAGTCGCCGGACTCCTTGATGAGCCGGACCAGTTCGGCCGCGTACCGCACGCCCTGGGGATGCTCGACCCACTCCCCCATCGGGTCGCCGGGCGGGTCGCCCCGGACGGCGAGGATGTTGCGGATTCCGGCGGAGGCGTACTGGCCGATCATATTGCGCAGCTCGGCGATGGAGTGGTTCACCGCGGTGAGGTGGGCCACCGGGGTGAGCGTGGTGTCGGCGGCGATCTGCTCGGTGGCCTTGACCGTGCCGGCCCGGGTGGAACCCCCCGCGCCGTAGGTCACGGAGACAAAGCTGGGGGCCACCGCCTCGATCCTGCGCAGGGCGTTCCAGAGGTTGCGCTCGCCCTTCTCGGTCTTGGGCGCCCAGAACTCGAAGGAGTAGGACGCCTTGCCTGTCGCGAGCAACTCGCGCACGGTCCGTGCGCGGTCCGTCCTGGTCGAATATGTTCCGAAGGCCATACCCGCAGGTTATCGGGGGTAAGGGGGTCACCCAACAGGAGTCCAGCAATCGGACACGCGCCGCGCGCATTCGGCTTGATCACTCCGCCCGCCGGAAAGCGGTTTCCCACCGGGCGCGGCCAGGGCTCGACAGCCTTCGACTATGAGCTGTATGCCCGAATCCTCCTGCTGAGATCCGCGGTCGCCGCGGCGGGGTCGGACGCCTCCGTAATCGCCCGGACCACGACGATCCGGCGGGCGCCCGCCTCCAGCACCTCGTCGAGATTGGTCGCGTCGATCCCGCCGATGGCGAACCAGGGACGGTCGGTGGCGAGGGCCGCGGTGGAGCGGACCAGGTCGAGCCCGGGGGCGTGCCGCCCCGGCTTGGTCGGGGTGGGCCAGCAGGGCCCGGTGCAGAAGTAGTCCACGCCCGGCTCGGCGGCGGCGGCCGCCGCCTCGGCCGGGGAGTGGGTGGAGCGGCCGATGAGAACGGACTCGCCGAGGACCGCCCGGGCGGCCGGGACCGGGAGATCACCCTGGCCCAGATGGAGCACATCGGAGCCGGCCGCGTGGGCGACGTCCGCCCGGTCGTTCACCGCGAGCAGCTTGCCGTGGCGCCGGCAGGCGTCGGCGAAGACGCTCAGCCGGTCCAGTTCCTCGGCGGCCTCCATGCCCTTGTCGCGGAGCTGCACGATGTCGACCCCGGCGGCGAGGACCGCGTCGAGGAACTCGGGGAGGTCGCCCTGCCGGGTGCGGGCATCGGTGCAGAGGTAGAGCCGGGCGTCGGTGAGCGGCGCTCGGGTGCTGGGCATGGCGGTTCCCCCCGGGTGGGTCGGCGGGGCACGGGCGGGCGCGCGCCGCATGGCGCGGCGGCCCCGCACGCACCCCGCTCTGGTGTCATCGCTCCACGTGGCCGTGGTGCGGTCGTCGGAGCGCCCGCCGGGGACGGCCGGACGCGGGCGCCGGGCTCAGACGGCCAGCGCCTGGGCGCGGCGCTTCACTTCCGTGCCGCGGTTCTCGCTGAGGGCCTGCGCGGGGGTACCGGGCAGGCTGGGGTCGGGAGTGAAGAGCCACTCCAGCATTTCTCCGTCGGTGAAGCCGTCGTCCTTCAGGAGCGTCAGGGTGCCGGAGAGGCCCTTGACGACCTTGTCGCCGTCGATGAAGGCGGCGGGAACCTGAAGCGCCCGGTTCTCACCCCGGCGCACGGCGATCAGCTGGCCCTCCTTGACCAGCTGGCGCACACGCGTCACCTCGACATCGAGGAGTTCCGCGATGTCGGGGAGGGTGAGCCAGGCAGGGACGAGAGCATCGATCTTTGCGTCAATCTCGGTCACGGGACAAGCCTGCCATCTGGGACTGACAGCCGGTAGCCAGCCCCCGGGCCATCCGCTGAAGGCGAACCACCTTTTTAACATTATGGCTGGTCAGAGCGGTGCGTCTCGGTCATGACCGGATCAGACGGACGCGCCCTTCAGGGGTACGGAGGGGTCGGTGGCCCGCTCCCGGTCCAGCCGGGCGCCCGACAGGAGGAGCTTGCGGCCCTGGGCGAGGTCCCGTGGGCGGTCCACGGCGAGCAGTGCGGTGAGGGCGCCGTCGCGCAGCCAGAGCACCGTCCAGCCGGTGTCGTCGGGGCCGCCCCGCCACCACGTGGTGTCGGCGCCGGTGTGGTCGCCCGCGTACTGGACGAAGCGGCCGAACTGCTCGGACCAGAAGTAGGGCACCGGGTCGTAGCGGAGCGGCGGCTCCCCCCGCCCGGCGGCCAGCACGTTCGCGGCGACGGTCCGCGGGCCCTGGAGGGCGTTGTCCCAGTGGTGGACGAGCAGCCGCCGGCCGTAGCGGGCGGAGGGGAAGGAGGCGCAGTCCCCGACGGCGTACACATCGGGGCGGGAGGTGCGCAGATGGCTGTCGGCGGTGATCGCGCCGTCGGGGCCGGTCTCGATCCCGGAACCGGCGAGCCAGCCGGTGGCGGGCCTGGCGCCGATGCCGACGACCACCGCGCCCGCCGGGAGCCTCCGCCCGTCCGCGAGGACGACGGTGCCCGGCTCGATCCCCGCCACCCGGGCGCCGGTGATCAGCGTGACCCCGTGCTCCGCGTACCAGCCGGCCATCGGGGCGGCGACCTCGGCGGGCAGAGCGCCCGCGAGAGGCCGCCCGGCGGCCTCCACCACGGTGACCGCGCACCCCGCGCCCCGGGCGGCGGTGGCGAACTCCGCCCCGATCCAGCCCGCGCCGACGACCACGATGTCGTGCCGGGCGGTGAGGACGGGCCGCAGCCGGGCGGCGTCGTCCAGGGTGCGCAGCAGATGGACCCCGGGGACCGCGTCGGTGCCCGGCAGGGTGAGGGGCTCGGCGCCGGTGGCGATGACCAGGGTGTCGTACGGGACGGCTCCGGCCTCGGTGTCCAGCTCGTGCGCCCCGGGCCGTACGCCGGTGACGGCGCAGCCGAGCCGCAGCTCGATGCCGAGCGTCTCGAAGTCCACATCGAACGCCGAGCCCTCGGCCGTGCCGAGCAGGACCGCCTTGGAGAGCGGCGGTCTGTCGTAGGGCTGGTGGGGTTCGGCTCCGATCAGGGTGACCGGTCCGGTGAATCCCTGATCGCGCAGGGCGACGGCGGTCTGCACCCCGGCCATGCCCGCGCCGGCCACGACCACGCGCCCCGCCCGCCGCTCACCGCTCCGCTCGCTCACGCGCCAACCTTACGCAGCCGGTGATCCCCGCGAACAGGAGGCGTCCGCCCCGCCGTCACCGCACCTGCTCCACCACGCTCGTCCCGCTGCCCGCCCGGGACTCCCACTCCCAGGTCTCCGTCATCCGCAGCCTGCCGTCGGCGAGCGGGGAGACGGTCGAGACGCAGTGCCCCGACGAGGTGGCGCCGTCGGCCGTGAGCTGTACGTAGCGGAAGTCGACGCGGTCGCCCTCCCGGGTGCCCACCAGCCGGCCCAGGACCACATCGCCGCCCTCGTACTCGGCCCAGATCCGGCCGTCCCGCTCGTGGTAGAGAAAGCGGGTGCCGGTGCCCACCTGTCCGGGGGCCTGATCCGCGACCGGCGCGAAGACCAGTCCGTCGAGCGACCTCGTCACTGCCGTGCTCCCTCTGCCTCGGTGTCCGGCCGGTGCCCACGCGCCTTACTGCGCGTTGGGCGCTGGGGTTAGGGTGGCCACCGTAAAGCACTCGCGGGAGCCCGGACGCACCGGGCTGAGAGGGAGGCTGGACGGCCTCCGACCGTACGAACCTGATCCGGGTCATGCCGGCGAAGGGAGGAGCCGACCGTCCATGCCACAGATCCCTGTCACACGGACCGCGACGGACCGACCACCGGTGCCGGACGTCCTGGTCATCGGGGGCGGAATCATCGGCCTCGCCACGGCCTGGCGGGCCGCCCAGCGGGGGCTGAGCGTCACCGTCGCGGACCCGCGCCCCGGCCGGGGGGCCGCCAGGGTCGCCGCCGGGATGCTCGCCGCCGTCACCGAACTCCACTACGGCGAACAGACCCTGCTCGGCCTCAACCTCGAATCCGCCCGCCGCTACCCCGGTTTCGCCGCCGAGCTGGAGGAGGCGTCCGGACGGGACATCGGCTATCGCGCCTGCGGCACCCTCGCCGTGGCCCTCGACGCCGACGACCGGGCGCATCTGCGCGAGCTGCACGCCCTGCACCTGCGGTCGGGGCTGGAGTCCCAGTGGCTGAGCGGCCGTGAGTGCCGCCGGCTCGAACCGATGCTGGCCCCCGGTGTGCGCGGCGGGCTGCGGGTGGACGGCGACCACCAGGTCGATCCCCGGCGGCTCGCCGGCGCCCTGGTGACGGCCTGTGAGCGCGCGGGGGTGGCCTTCCACCTCGGCTGGGCCGAGCGGCTCTCGGTGGCGGGCGGGCGGGCCACCGGAGCCGTGCTCGACAACGGGACCGCCGTGGACGCCGGGCAGGTGGTGCTCGCCGGGGGCAGTCTGAGCGGCCGTCTCGGCGGGGTCCCGGAGGATGTGCTTCCTCCGGTCCGCCCGGTGAAGGGCCAGGTGCTGCGGCTGACCGTGCCACCGTCCCATGCCCCCTTCCTGTCCCGGACCGTCCGGGCCGTGGTGCGGGGCAGCCAGGTCTATCTGGTGCCGCGCGAGAGCGGTGAGCTGGTCATCGGCGCCACCAGCGAGGAGCTGGGGTGGGACACCACCGTCACCGCCGGCGGGGTGTACGAACTGCTGCGGGACGCCCATGAGCTGGTCCCGGGCATCACCGAACTCCCGCTGACCGAGACCCGCGCCGGGCTGCGCCCCTGCTCGCCCGACAACGCGCCCCTGCTCGGCCCGACGGCCCTGCCGGGCCTGCTGCTGGCCACCGGCCACCACCGCAACGGCGTGCTGCTGGCGCCGGTCACCGGCGATGTGCTGGCGACCGCGCTGAGCACCGGCGTACTGCCGGAGGAAGCCCGCCCCTTCACTCCCCGCCGCTTCTCCCCTCTCTCCCAGGAGCAGCCCGTATGAGTACTGTGCCCGTCGCCGTCTCCGTCAACGGCGAACGGCGTGAACTCGCCACCGGAACCACGCTGGACACCCTGATCGCGCAGCTCACCAGCGCCGGGGCCGGGGTGGCCGCCGCCGTCAACGAGACGGTGGTCCCGCGCAGCCGCTGGGCCCACACCCCGCTCGGCGACGGCGACCGGGTGGAAGTCCTCACCGCCGTCCAGGGAGGCTGAGGCGCGATGTCGGACGACCGGCTCACCCTCGGGCCCGCCACCTTCGGCTCCCGGCTGATCATGGGCACGGGCGGGGCGCCCAGCCTCCAGGTCCTGGAGCGCTCCCTCGTCGCCAGCGGCACCGAACTCACCACGGTCGCCATGCGCCGTCTCGACCCGACCGTCCAGGGTTCCGTCCTGTCCGTCCTGGAGAAGCTCGGTATCCAGGTGCTGCCCAACACGGCGGGCTGCTTCACGGCGGGGGAGGCGGTGCTCACCGCCCGGCTGGCCCGGGAGGCGCTGGGCACCTCGTGGATCAAGCTGGAGGTCGTCGCCGACGAGCGGACCCTGCTGCCCGACCCGATCGAGCTGCTCGACGCGGCCGAGATCCTGGTGGACGACGGCTTCACCGTCCTCCCGTACACCAATGACGATCCGGTCCTCGCCCGGAAGCTGGAGGATGTGGGCTGTGCGGCGATCATGCCGCTCGGCTCCCCCATCGGCTCCGGGCTCGGCATCCGCAACCCGCACAACTTCCGGCTGATCGTCGAGGGGGCGGGGGTGCCGGTGATCCTCGACGCGGGCGCGGGCACGGCGTCCGACGCGGCGTTCGCCATGGAGCTGGGGTGCGCGGCGGTGATGCTGGCGTCGGCCGTCACCCGGGCCCAGGAGCCGGAGCTGATGGCTCGGGCGATGCGGCACGCCGTCGAGGCCGGCCGGCTGGCGCACCGCGCGGGCCGGATTCCGCGCCGCCACTTCGCCGAGGCGTCGTCCCCGGTCGACGGCATGGCGGCGCTGGACCCGGAGCGCCCGGCCTTCTGAGCCCGGCCGCGCGCCCGGCTGTACGGGCCCGGCCGCGCGGACCCGCCTCCGCGCCCCGGCGATACGGACCCGGCCGCACGGGCCGGCCCGCGTCCCGGCCGCACGGGTTCCGGCCGCACGGGTTCCGGCCGCGCCCCGGGGCGGTACGGGTCCGGGGTGGGCGCCCGGGCTGTCACAGCTCGGCCCCAGTACCGCCCGCCGCACCCCGCCGGACCGGGGGTGTCGGTGGCGGCTCGTAGAATCGCGGGGTGGATACGACCCTCCAGGACCCTCTCGTCGGGCAGGTGCTCGACGGCCGCTACCGCGTCGACGCGCGCATCGCCGTCGGCGGTATGGCCACGGTCTACCGGGCCGTCGACACCCGGCTCGACCGCGAGCTGGCGCTCAAGGTGATGCATCCGGACCTCGCCGGGGATGCCGCGTTCGTGGAGCGCTTCATCCGTGAGGCCAGGTCGGTGGCGCGGCTCGCCCACCCCAATGTGGTGGGTGTCTTCGACCAGGGCGCCGAGGGCTCCTATGTCTATCTGGCCATGGAGTACATCGCCGGCTGCACCCTGCGCGACGTGCTGCGCGAGCGCGGCGCGCTGCGCCCCAGGGCCGCGCTGGACATCCTGGAGCCGGTGCTCGCCGCACTCGGCGCCGCGCACCGGGCGGGCTTCGTCCACCGGGACATCAAGCCGGAGAACGTCCTCATAGGGGACGACGGCCGGGTGAAGGTCGCCGACTTCGGCCTGGTGCGGGCCGTCGGCTCGGTCACCAGCACCACCGGCGCCGTGCTGGGCACGGTCTCCTATCTGGCGCCCGAGCAGATCGAGGACGGCGCCTCCGACACCCGCAGCGATGTGTACGCGTGCGGGGTGGTCCTGTACGAGATGCTGACGGGCGCCAAGCCGCACTCCGGGGACACCCCCGCCCAGGTGATCTACCGCCATCTGAACGAGGACGTGCCGGCGCCCTCCGCGTCCGCCCCCGGCCTGGCCCCGGAGCTGGACGCGCTGGTGGCCGGCGCGACCGCGCGGGACGCCGGGGCCCGCCCGTACGACGCCGTGGAGCTGCTGGCCCGCGCCCGCGAGGCCCGGGCGGCGCTCGGTGACGAACAGCTCGACCTGGTGCCGCCGGGCGCCCGCGAGCCGGACGACCCCCCGGCGCCCGCCACCGGCGAGGAGCGTACGGATGTCATCGCGCGGGCCCTCCCCCGGGAGGAGCCCGGGGTCAGCCGCACCGCCCGGCTCTCCCTGACACCGGCGGCACCGGCGCCGCCCGCGCGCCGAGGCGCCCGGTCCTGGCGGCTCACCCTGTCCCGGCGGGGTGTTCTCGCGATCGTGGCCGCGGTCCTGGTGGTGCTCGGCGGCGGAATCGGTGTCTGGTACATCAATTCCGGGCAGTTCACCCGGGTCCCCGCCCTGATCGGCAAGACCGAGAGCGACGCCCGCCGGGAGCTGGAGAGCGCCGGTCTCGATGTGCGGACGGTGCGGGAGGAGTTCAGCGAGACCTTCGACCGGGGCGCGGTCATCACCAGCGACCCGGCCACCAGCGAGCGCATCCGGGGCAACGGCTCGGTGACGCTGGTCGTCTCGCGCGGCCCGGAGGTGATCCGGGTGCCCTCGGTGAAGGGCGAGCCGCTCGCGGAGGCGGAGCGCCGGCTCAAGGAGGCCGGTCTCGCGCCCGGCGCGGTCTCCCGGGAGTTCAGCGAGACGGTGCCGCAGGGCTCGGTCGTCCGCACCGACCCGGAGGCGGGCGCCCGGCGCAGCCCGGACTCGGGAGTGGCCGTGGTGGTCAGCAAGGGCGCCCCGATCGAGGTGCCCGGGGTGACCGGCGATTCCGTGGCGGAGGCGACCGAGGAACTGGAGGGCGCCGGATTCACGGTGGAGATCGCCTCCGGGCGGGTCCACTCACCGAAGGACGAGGGCACCGTGGCCCGGCAGTCCGCGGCCCGGGGCGCCAGGCTGGCCGCCGGCGACACGGTCACCCTCACCGTCTCCAAGGGCCCGCGCATGGTCACCGTCCCCGAGGTGACCGGCGACAGCGAGGACGAGGCCAGGAGCGCGCTGGAGTCGGCGGGCTTCGAGGTCAGGGTGGAGAAGAGCTTCCCCTACCTCGGCGACACCGTCGAGAGCCAGTCACCGGGGGCCGGGGACCGGGCACCCGAGGGCAGTACGGTCACCGTCCGTCTCCAGGGGCTGTGAGCGCCGCCGCTCGCTCCCTCCGCCCCGGGACACCCCCGGACATCAGCGTTCCGGCGCCTCCCGTTCCTCCGGGGGCGCCCCCGCACACCAGCGAAGGACTGACGAGACAGCTATGCGCAATCCGGTCGGCGGACATGTGCCCGTGGCGGGCGGCCTCGCCACCACGGGCCTCGGTTACGCCCGTGAGCTGGCGGCGGAGACCCTCCAGGTCTTCGTGGCCAATCCCCGCGGCTGGGCGACGCCTCCGGGCAACCCGGCCCAGGACGAGGCGTTCCGCACCGGATGCGCCGAGGCGGGGCTGTCCGTGTATGTCCACGCCCCCTATCTGATCAACTTCGGCTCGCACACCGAGGCGACCGCCGAGCGGTCCGTGGAGTCCCTGCGCCACTCGCTGCGCCGGGGCCGGGAGATCGGTGCGCGGGGTGTGGTCGTCCACACCGGTTCGGCGACCGGGGGCCGCTCCCGGGAGGTGGCGCTCGCCCAGGCGCGCGAGCTGATGCTGCCGCTGCTGGACGAGCTGACCCATGACGACGATCCCCGGCTGCTGCTGGAGTCCACGGCCGGGCAGGGCGCTTCGCTCTGCTCGCGGGCGGAGGACTTCGGGCCGTACTTCGAGGCGCTCGACGCCCACCCCGCGCTGGGCATCTGTCTGGACACCTGCCACATCCACGCCGCCGGGCACGACCTCGCGGCTCCGCGCGGCGTGACCGAGACCCTCGATCTGCTGGTGCGGACCGTCGGCGAGGGGCGGCTGAAACTGATCCACGCCAATGACTCCAAGGAGCCGGCCGGTGCGCACAAGGACCGGCACGCCAGTATCGGCGCGGGCCATATCGGCGCCGAGCCCTTCCGGGAGCTGCTGCGCCATCCGGCCACCGAGGGGGTGCCGCTGATCATCGAGACGCCCGGCGGCAAGGAGGGCCACACGGCGGATGTGGCCCTGCTCAAGACGCTCCGGGAGCGGTGAACCTGGCGAGGTACCCTAGGGGGGTATAGAGTCTCCCTGTCGGCGCACCCGCACACCTGACCCTGGGGACCCCTCATGGACCACGGAGCCCACTCCCGCCCCACGGACCACGGGCACGACGGCCACGACCGGCACAACGGCCGCGACGGCCGCGACGGCCACCGTCGGCCCGAGGGCCCCGGACAGCGGGCGGACCACGCGCGGCATCAGCACCCGGGGAACGGCGGAGCCAGTTGGGGCATGGCCGTCCGGGCGACCCTGCACTGCCTCGTCGGCTGCGCCATCGGCGAGGTTCTCGGCATGGCGATCGGCACCGCGCTCGGCTGGCACAACGTGCCCACGATGGCCCTGGCGATCTTCCTCGCCTTTGTCTTCGGCTACTCGTTCACCATGGTCACCATCCTGCGGGCGGGCATCGGCTTCCGGACCGCCGTGAAGATCGCACTCGCCGCCGACACCCTCTCCATCACCGTCATGGAGATCACCGACAACAGCGTGCTCGCCCTCTGGCCGGGCGCGCTGCACGCGGAGCTGTCGGACGCCCTGTTCTGGTACGCCCTGGCCATCGCCTTCGCGGTCGCCTTCGTCATCACCACTCCGGTGAACAAGTGGCTGATCGGCCGGGGCAGGGGGCACGCGGTGATGCACCGGTTCCACTGACCCTCCACCGGCCCGGCGGCGCGCCGCTCCGGCTCCGCCGGCCCCGCCGTGAGCCCGGGACGCCGGGCTACAGCTCCGGGCCGTCCCCCGGCTCCTCCTGGTACGAGTAGCGCTGCTCCCGCCAGGGGTCCCCCAGATTGTGGTAGCCGCGCTCCTCCCAGAAACCCCGGCGGTCCGCCGTCATGTATTCCACACCCCGGACCCATTTGGGCCCTTTCCAGGCATAGAGCTGGGGCACGACAAGGCGCAGCGGAAAACCGTGTTCGGCGGTGAGCAGTTCACCGTCCTTATGCGTGGCGAAAATCGCCCGCTCGGCGGTGAAATCGGAGAGCCTCATATTGGCGCTGAACCCGTACTCGGCCCAGACCATGACATGTGTGACATGGGGTGCCGGCGGCGCCAGCTCGACGATGGCACGGGTGGACACACCACCCCATTCGGCCCCCAGCATGCTGAACTTCGTCACGCAGTGCAGATCGGCGACGACCGTCGAGAACGGAAGCGCCGAGAACTCCTCGTGATTCCAGCAGTGCTTGTCGCCGTCCGCCGTGGCACCGAAGACCCTGAACTCCCAGCGGTCGGGTTTGAACTTCGGAACGGGCCCGTAATGGGTGACCGGCCAGCCGCGCTGCAATCTCTGGCCCGGCGGAAGCGCGGACTCCTCCGGTGCGCGGTAATCCCGGTTCTCCGGCTGACCCATGCCTCAATGGTGACAGACCGGGAGGGGTGGTCATGACCAGGTCTGAGCCGATTCGGGCAACTACTACTAAGGAGGCACTTACTGGACGGCTCCCGATGGCGATGCGAGGATGCGCGGACCTGCCCCCGAGGCCATACGCGTGGAAGGAGCACCCGCGATGCAGGGCGACCCCGAGGTCATCGAGTTTCTGAATGAGCAGCTGACCGGCGAGCTGACCGCTATCAACCAGTACTGGCTCCATTACCGTATCCAGGAGAACAAGGGCTGGACGAAGCTGGCCGCATACACACGTGCCGAGTCCATTGACGAGATGAAGCACGCGGATGTCCTGACGGAACGCATTCTCTTCCTGGACGGGCTGCCGAACTACCAGCGGCTGTTCCATGTGCGGGTCGGCCAGACGGTCACCGAGATGTTCCAGGCCGACCGGCAGGTCGAGGTGGAGGCGATCGACCGCCTCAAGCGCGGGATCGATGTGATGCGGGCCAAGGGCGATGTCACATCGGCCAATATCTTCGAGTCGATCCTGGAGGACGAGGAGCACCACATCGACTATCTCGACACCCAGCTGGAGCTGATCGAGTCCCTCGGCGAGCCCCTCTATCTGGCACAGCAGATCGAGCAGCCGAGCAGCTGAGCCCGCCGGGCCCACCCGCACACGGCGCGCCGCCGCCTTGAGACGACCTAGGCGGCCTCGTCCAGCGCGACGGCGTCCGCGACACCGGACGCCAGCGCGGGGCGGCCCCGGTCGAGAAGCTCACGCCGGGGACACGCACCCCGGCCGAGAATGGACTGAATCCTGCGCACACACGATCCGCAGTCCGTGCCCGCCTTGGAGGCGGAGGCGATCTGGCGGGGCGTGCACGCACCGGCGTCCGCGTGCTCCTTCACCTGCTGCTCGGTGATACCGAAGCAAGAGCAGACGTACACGCGGTTCACCTCCCGGGGGACTGTCGGTCGCGCCCCCGCCGATCTTCGGTGAGGCTAACCTAACCTTACCCGTCCCGGTGGCGGCGTAAAAGCAGTCGGACGCACGGTGGGGCGCGGATCACATGAATCCGCGCCCCACTGCCGCTCTCCGGAAGATCAACCGGCCCGTCGGTTCAACGGGCCGGCCGGATCACTGGTCGCGGTACATCTCGGCGACCAGGAACGCCAGGTCCAGCGACTGGCTCCGGTTCAGCCGGGGGTCGCAGGCCGTCTCGTAGCGCTGGTGGAGATCGTCGACGAAGATCTCATCGCCGCCGCCCACGCACTCCGTGACATCGTCGCCGGTCAGCTCGACATGGATGCCGCCCGGGTGGGTGCCGAGGGCCTTGTGGACCTCGAAGAAGCCCTTGACCTCGTCGAGCACGTCGTCGAAGCGGCGGGTCTTGTGGCCGGAGGCCGCCTCGAAGGTGTTGCCGTGCATCGGGTCGGTGACCCAGGCCACGGCCGCGCCGGAGGCGGTGACCTTCTCGACCAGCTCGGGGAGCTTGTCGCGGACCTTGTCGGCGCCCATGCGGACGACGAAGGTCAGCCGGCCCGGCTCGCGCTCGGGGTCGAGCCGGTCGATGTAGGTCAGCGCCTCGTCGACGGTGCTCGTCGGGCCGAGCTTGATCCCGATCGGGTTGCGAATCCTCGACGCGAACTCGATGTGCGCGCCGTCCAGCTGCCGGGTGCGCTCACCGATCCAGACCATGTGGCCCGAGACGTCGTAGAGCTGTCCGGTGCGGGAGTCGGTGCGGGTGAGCGCCGACTCGTAGTCCAGCAGCAGCGCCTCGTGGGAGGCGTAGAACTCGACCGTGCGGAACTCCGCCGGGTCGGTGCCGCACGCCTCCATGAAGTTCAGCGCGTTGTCGATCTCGCGCGCGAGCTGCTCGTACCGCTGGCCGGAGGGCGAGGACTTCACGAAGTCCTGGTTCCAGGCGTGCACCTGGCGCAGATCGGCGTAGCCGCCGGTGGTGAAGGCGCGGACCAGGTTGAGCGTCGCCGCGGAGGCGTTGTACATCCGCTTCAGCCGCTGCGGGTCCGGAATCCGGGCCGCCTCGGTGAACTCGAATCCATTGACGGAGTCGCCCCGGTACGTGGGGAGGGTCACACCGTCACGGGTCTCGGTGGGCTTGGAGCGGGGCTTGGAGTACTGACCGGCGATCCGGCCGACCTTGACCACCGGCACCGATGCCGCGTAGGTGAGGACCGCGCCCATCTGGAGCAGGGTCTTGAGCTTCGCCCGGATGTCCTCGGCGCCCACGGCCTCGAAGGACTCGGCGCAGTCGCCGCCCTGGAGCAGGAACGCCTCGCCCCTGGCGACGGCTCCCAGACGGGCGCGCAGCTGGTCGCACTCGCCCGCGAAGACGAGTGGCGGATAGCTTTCGAGCTCGGCGATCACATCGCGCAGAGCCTCGGCATCCGGGTACTCGGGCTGCTGCGCCGCGGGCAGGTCTCGCCAGGTGTTGCCACCAGCGGGGGTGGTCTTAGCGTTCACGGTCACACCGCCCACAGTACGTGGTCACACCGTGCACACCTCAAGCCGCCCAGTAAATGAGACACCCATTCCACCGTCCTGTGACTCCGCCCACGGTCCGCACCGGGCTGGGGTAGGGTTCCCGGCATGTTCGCGCACCGAGACCAGACGCTTCCGAACCGGAACTGGTGGTGGACCGCTCATCCGGCGGCCCACTGACTGCGCGTACCCGATCCGTACCGCGAAGGCCGCCCGAGGGGCGGCCTTTGGTGTATCCGCAGGGAAACCGGCCGTTCCTCCCCCGCCCCACCGCACGGTGGGACCACCGGAAGGAACACATCCGATGCCGCTTCACCCCGACACCTCCCCCGCTCCCGGAGCGGTCCTCGCCCGGCTGCTCGCCGGCGATGGCCCCTTCGCCCTGCTGCGCCGGCGCACCCCCGGCCACGACGAGGACACCGTGGAGGTGCTCACCGGCCCGGTCGTGGAGTGCGCGACGCTCGCCGAGATCCCGGCCGGCCGGACTCCGGCGCTGGCCCTGATCCCCTTCCGCCAGATCAGGGAGCGCGGTTTCGACGTCCGCGACGACGGCACCCCGCTGAGCGTGCTGCTCGCCGAGGAGTCGGCGGCCCTGCCTCTCGCGGGGACGGTGGCCGCGCTGCCCGCCCATGCCGTACGGGTCGAGGGCGGGGCGTTCGACGTGGGGGACGAGGAGTACGCGGAGACCGTCCGCCGGGTCGTCACGGAGGAGATCGGCCGGGGCGAGGGCGCGAACTTCGTCATCCGGCGGACCTTCACCGGCACGATCCCCGGTTTCGGGCGGGCCGACGCGCTGGCCCTGTTCCGGCGGCTGCTGACCGGTGAGCGCGGCGCGTACTGGACCTTTGTCGTCCACACCGGGGAGCGCACCCTGGTGGGCGCCAGCCCCGAGGCGCATGTCCGGATGAGCGGCGGGACGGTCGTGATGAATCCGATCAGCGGCACCTTCCGCTATCCGCCCGGGGGCCCGAGCACCGAGGCGCTGCTGCGTTTCCTCGACGACCCCAAGGAGCGGGACGAGCTCTCCATGGTCGTGGACGAGGAGCTGAAGATGATGTGCACGGTCGGCGACATGGGCGGGGTGGTGGTCGGGCCCCGGCTCAAGGAGATGGCGCATCTCGCGCACACCGAGTACGAGCTGCGCGGCCGGTCCTCGCTCGATGTGCGGGAGGTGCTGCGGGAGACGATGTTCGCGGCGACCGTCACCGGCTCCCCGGTGCAGAACGCGTGCCGGGTCATCGAGCGCCACGAGACGGGCGGGCGCGGCTACTACGCGGGGGCGCTGGCCCTGATCGGCCGGGACGCGGGCGGCGGGCAGACCCTGGACTCCCCCATTCTGATCCGCACCGCCGACATCGACGCCGGGGGCGGGCTGAAGGTGCCGGTGGGCGCCACGCTGGTGCGCCACTCGGACCCGGCGGGCGAGGTCGCCGAGACCCATGCGAAGGCGGCGGGGGTGCTGGCGGCGCTGGGCGTGCGCCCGGGGGCGGCGCGCGGGTCCGGGGGGTACGCGGGTCTGGCGGCCGACCCCCGGGTGCGGGCTGCGCTGGACGGGCGCCGGGCCTCGCTCGCGCCGTTCTGGCTGCGGATGCGGGAGGGCGGCGGCGAGACCCGGGGGCAGGTGCTGGTGATCGACGCCGAGGACACCTTCACCTCGATGCTGGCGCATCTGCTGCGGTCGGCGGGGCCCTCGGTGTCGGTGCGGCGGTTCGACGAGCCGGGCCTGCGGGAGGCGGCGCTGGCACACCCGGGTCCCGTGGTGCTCGGCCCGGGACCGGGCGATCCGGCGGACGGGGCGGACGCCCGGATGCGGGCGCTGCGAGCGCTCACGGCGGAGCTGCTGGCCGGTCACCGGCACGGAGTGCTGGGGGTGTGTCTGGGGCATGAGCTGATCGCCGCCGGGCTGGGGCTGGACGTGGTGCGGAAGAAGATCCCGTACCAGGGGACGCAGGAGCGGATCGACTTCTTCGGGCGGACGGAGACGGTGGGCTTCTACAACAGCTTCACCGCGCGCTGCGGCGCGGAGGAGGCGGCGGATCTGGCGGCCCGGGGAGTGGAGACGGCGCGCGATCCGGCGAGCGGGGAGGTGCACGCGCTGCGGGCGGCGGGCTTCGCCTCGGTGCAGTTCCACCCGGAGTCGGTGCTGACGCTGGACGGCCCCCGGGTGGTGGCGGAGCTGCTGGCGGGGCTGCCAGGAGCCGCGGCTGTGCCCGCTGCGCCCGCTGTGCCCGCGCTGTCCGCTGTGCCTGCCGCGGCGGCGGAGGGCGCGCCGGCCGCTGGGGCAGCGGGAGCCCCCGGGGCCGTGGGGGGCGAGCGGCCGGGCCGCGTGCCGCGGCCGTGACCGGGCGGTGGGTGCGCCCGGGGGCCGGGCCCCGGGTGGCCCGCACGGTGCGGGCCCCCCGTGGCGCGGGGTCCGTCCCCGGCCCCGGGGGGGCTGAACCGCCCGCCTCGCCGGGGCACCACCGGCGCGGGCGCGCCCGCGCCCGGCCGACCGGGCGGGGTCCGGATACGGGTGTCCGGACCCGGTCCGGGCGGCTCCGCCGGGTCGGGTCCGGGCGGCTCCACCGGGTCCGGTGCGGTCCGGTCTGGTCCAGTCCGGTGCGGTCTGGCAGGTCCGGCGCGGTCCGGTCTGGTCCAGTCGGGGCCCGTGCAGTCCAGTCAGGTCCAGTCGGGGCCGGTCCGGTCCAGTCGGGGCCGGTGCGGTCCGGTCGGGTCCGGTCGGCTCCGCCGGGTCCGGGCCGGTCCAGTCGGGGCCGGTCCGGTCCGGTGGCCGTCAGCCGAAGAACACCCCGGCCTCCGCGTACAGCCGGGGGTCCACCGTCTTGAGCCTGGCGGTGGCGTCGGCGATCGGGACCCGCACGATGTCCGTGCCCTGGAGGGCGACCATCTTGCCGAAGTCGCCGTCCCTGACCGCGTCGATGGCGTGCAGCCCGAAGCGCGTGGCCAGCCAGCGGTCGAAGGCACTCGGGGTGCCGCCGCGCTGGACATGGCCGAGCACCGTGGTCCTGGCCTCCTTGCCGGTGCGCCGCTCGATCTCCTTCGCCAGCCACTCGCCCACGCCGGAGAGCCGTACATGGCCGAAGGAGTCGAGGGTTCCGTCCTTGAGCACGGCGTCGCCGTCCTGCGGCATCGCTCCCTCCGCGACCACGACGATCGGCGCGTACGTCGCCCGGAACCGGGAGGTCACCCAGGCGCAGACCTGGTCGAGATCGAAGCGCTGCTCGGGGATGAGGATGACATTGGCGCCGCCGGCGAGCCCCGAGTGGAGGGCGATCCAGCCCGCGTGGCGGCCCATCACCTCCACGACCAGGACCCGCATATGGGACTCGGCAGTGGTGTGCAGCCGGTCGATGGCCTCGGTGGCGATCGAGACGGCGGTGTCGAAGCCGAAGGTGTAGTCGGTGGCGGACAGGTCGTTGTCGATGGTCTTGGGGACGCCGACACAGCTGACGCCGTACTCGTCGTGGAGCCGGGCGGCGACCCCGAGGGTGTCCTCGCCGCCGATCGCGATCAGCGCGTCGACCTCCGCCTTGGCGAGGTTGTCCTTGATGCGGCGGATGCCGTTCTCCGCCTTGAGGGGGTTGGTGCGCGAAGACCCGAGAATGGTGCCGCCGCGGGGCAGAATGCCGCGTACAGCCGGAATGTCGAGCGGAATCGTGTCGGCTTCGAGGGGGCCGCGCCATCCGTCGCGGTAGCCGATGAACTCGTACCCGTACTCCTGAACACCCTTGCGGACGGCTCCGCGGATGACAGCGTTGAGACCGGGGCAGTCGCCGCCTCCGGTCAGTACTCCGACGCGCATGGATACTCCCTTCGCCTGAGTGAGCCCTGTGGAGCGCCACGCTAATGGTGATCCACGTCACTCCGGGATGGGAGGGAAGGTCAATTTCTGTCCGGGACGCGGTGTTTGCGGCCTCGGAGCCGCCCCGGACCAGTCCTGGAGCGGTTCCGGGCGCCGCCGGGAATTCAGCAGAACGGGGGACGACACGAGACGCCCTCTACACCCGAAGGAGTGATCAGGCGTCGATGTCGTCCAGTCCGCGCTCAATCGCATAGCGCACCAATTCCACGCGGTTGTGGAGCTGGAGCTTGCCCAGGGTGTTCTGTACATGGTTCTGCACGGTGCGGTGGGAGATCACCAGCCGCTCGGCGATCTGTTTGTACGAGAGCCCCTTGGCCACCAGCCGCAGCACCTCGGTCTCCCGGTCGGTCAGCCGAGGGGCGTTGGGCTCACCGGCCCCGGGGGACGGAGCGGGCTCGGACGCCAGTCTGCGGTACTCGCCGAGGACGAGGCCGGCCAGGCCCGGGGTGAAGACCGCGTCCCCGACCGCGGTGCGGCGCACGGCGTCGACCAGTTCCTCCGTACTCGCGGACTTGAGGAGATAGCCGGTGGCACCCGACTTCACTGCCTCCAGCACATCCGCGTGCTCACCGCTCGCGGAGAGCACCAGCACCCTCAGCCCGGGCAGCGAGCCGACCAGTTCCTTGCAGACCCGCACTCCGGGCAGCTCGGGGAGGTTGAGATCGAGGACGAGGACCTCCGGGACGGCGGCCTGGGCGCGGCGCACCGCCTGCCGGCCGTCGCCCGCCGTCGCCACCACGTCGAAACCGGCGGCGGCGAGGTCGCGGGCGACCGCGTCCCGCCACATCGGGTGGTCGTCGACGACCATCACCCTCACCGGCCGCCGGTCCGCCCGGCCCTCCCGGCCCTCCCGGTCCGCCGGGCCCGTCCGCTCCATCCGGTCCGTCATCTTCCGTCCGCCTTCCCCCGTCAAACCTGTGCTGTCCCTGATTCCTGTGATCCCCGCGCCCGGTGTGCCGCACCCGGTGTCCGGGGCACCTTCAGCTCGACCTCCGTGCCCTGGCCCGGCACCGAGATCAGCTCGGCGGTGCCGCCCAGATCCCGCAGCCGGCCCCGGATCGAGAGCGCGACCCCGAGCCGCCCCTCGCCCTCCGCCTGGGCGAGCCGGCCCTCGGGGATGCCGGGCCCGTCGTCCCGGACCGTGACGATCACCTCGTCCGGCCAGTCCTCGACCAGAATCCAGGCGCGGGCGCCCTCCCCCGCGTGCCGTCCCACATTGTCCAGGGCGGCACCGACAGCGGCGGCCAGTTCGCGTGCCGCGGCGGACGGCAGGGTGACCGGAGCGCCGGGCTCCGAGAAGGTGACAGCGGGGCCCGCGTACGGGGCGAGCAGCGACCTCAGATCGCGGTCGCCGTCCCCGCCGTCCCCGCCGTCCCCGCCGTCCCCGCTCCCGGCGGGGTCCGCCGGGACAGCCCGTGCCGGGGTGTCGCCCGGAACGCGGGTGGCGGGCACCAGACCGCTGGAGACCAGGGTGCGCAGGGCGATCTCCTGCTCCCCCGCCATCCGCCCCAGCTCGGCCGCCTCGCCGCCGATCGCGGTGCCGCGCCGCTGCACCATCGCCAGCACCTGGAGAACGCTGTCGTGGATGTCGCGGGCGAGCCGCTCCCGCTCCCGGGTGGCGGCCTCGATCTCCAGGGCCCGGGCGAGGGTGCGCTCGGAGGCGCGGGCGACCTCGACCACATAGCCGATCGCGATGGAGGCGACCCAGACCAGCAGCACATTGTGGAAGGTGTCCCGGCTGGGCTCACCGCGCTCGACGATATTGGCGACGGCGACAAAGGAGGAGGCGAAGCCCGCCCAGCGCCAGCCGCCCTTGAGCGCGAACGCGAGCACGGAGCCGGCGGTCCATATCGACGGCAGCGTCGGCCCGTCGACCTGCTGCGCGTGGGTGTCGGCGAGCGGGGTGAGGAGAATGCCGGTGAGCGCGATGGTCAGATCGGCGCCGAGGAACCGCTTGGTGCACCGGTCGGCGCTGAACACCCTGGGCAGGGTGGCCAGCGTCCATACGACCATCACCGCGAGAAATCCGGCGGCGACCCAGGGGCGCTCGAACCTCTCCCGTTCGAAGACGAAGAGCAGTACCGCGTACCCCATGGTCAGGACGCGATAGCCGGTCAGGGCGCGCCACAGCGGCAGCTCCACCGACATCCGTACGACCCGCTCGCGCTTGGCCGGATTCCCCACGTCTTCCCCCCAGGAACGAACGCGTCTCGGCTAGGCGGCCGGGCGGTTCGTCGACTCCGTGCCGTCCGCCGCTCCGCCGTCCTCGGCGCCGGCGTCCTGCTCAGCCCGCGCCTCGGCCTTCTCCGCCTCGGCCTTCTCCGCCTCGGCTCTCTCCGCCTCGGCCTTCTCGGCCTTCGCGGCGGCCTTCGCCGCCTTCTCCTCCTCGGCCAGCTGGCGCTTGGCGACCGTGGCGTAGATGTCCACGTACTCCTGGCCGGAGAGCTTCATGATCTCGTACATGACCTCGTCGGTCACCGAGCGGAGGATGTACCGGTCCTCCTCCATGCCGTGGTAACGGCTGAAGTCGAGCGGCTTGCCGATCCGGATGCCCGGCCGCATCAGCTTGGGGATGACCTTGCCGGGGGGCTGGATCTTCTCGGTGTCGATCATGGCGATCGGGATGACCGGGGCTCCGGTGGCCAGCGCGACCCGGGCGAGCCCGCCGGGCTTGCCCCGGTAGAGGCGGCCGTCCGGGGAGCGGGTGCCCTCCGGGTAGATGCCGAAGAGGCCGCCGCCCCGCACGACCTCGATCCCCGCCTTGATCGCCGCCTCGGCCGCGCCGCGCGCGCCCGAGCGGTCCACGGGGAGCTGCCCCACGCCCTTGAAGAAGGCGGCGGTGAGCCTGCCCTTGACCCCGGGCGAGGTGAAGTACTCCGCCTTGGCGACGAAGGTGACCTTCCGGTCGAGCACCGCGGGGAGGAAGAAGGAGTCGGAGAACGAGAGGTGGTTGCTCGCGAGGATCGCCGGCCCGTCGACGGGAACGTTCTCCAGACCCTCCACCCAGGGCCTGAAGGCAAGCTTGAGCGAGCCTCCCAGGGAGAACTTCATTGCGCCGTAGATCAACTCGAATGCCTCCTATTGCTGTCGAACAGACCTTAACCCGAGGTGACCGGGTATCTCCGCGCCGGAGGGCCAGTGGATCTGGTCGGTGTCAGTCCGGTCGCGTACGGTGAATACACCCTCGGAGCTGTGCGACCCCGCCACAGAAACGCCCGCCACGGACACCCCCGACACGGCAGTCCACGCCGCGGGCGTCCCAGCCACAGAACAGGAGACCCCGGTGCCGGTCCTTCCCGGAGCCGAGCCGTTCCGCCACGAGGGCGGAGAGGTCGGCGTCCTTCTCTGTCACGGATTCACCGGATCTCCTCAGTCGCTGCGCCCCTGGGCCGACTATCTGGCCGAGCGCGGGCTGACCGTCTCGCTGCCGCTGCTCCCCGGGCACGGCACCCGCTGGCAGGACCTGCGGATCACCGGCTGGCAGGACTGGTACGCGGAGGTGGACCGGGAGCTGCGGGAGCTGAGCGCGCGGTGCTCCCAGGTCTTCGTCCTCGGGCTCTCCATGGGAGGCGCGCTGACCCTGCGGCTGGCCGCGAGACACGGGGACGCGGTGCGCGGGATCGTGGTGGTGAACCCGGCCAACAAGGTGCACGGGATCACCGCGGCGGCGCTGCCGGTGCTGCGGCACTTCGTCCGCTCCACCGCGGGGGTGGCCGACGACATCGCCAAGCCGGGCGCCCACGAGGTGGGATACGACCGGGTGCCGCTGCACGCGGCGAACTCCCTGCGGGATTTCCTGCGCGTGGTCGACCGCGAGCTGCCCCGGGTGACCCAGCCGATGCTGCTGCTGCACAGTCCGCGCGACCATGTGGTGCCGCCGGTGGACTCGGCGCGCATCCTCGGCCGGGTCTCCTCCACGGATGTCCGGGAGGTCCTCCTGGAACACAGCTACCACGTCGCGACGTTGGACCTCGATGCGGAGCGGATTTTCGAGGAGAGTCACGCGTTCATCGGCCGGTTCGCTCCAAGTGTCGGGACGAAGGGGAGCACCGCCGGTGGCTGAGCAGCATGACGCGGACCGTGAGCCGCAGCCCATTGACGAAGAGGCCGCCTGGGCCGCGATCGTCGCGGGGTACGGCGAGGAGCCGGCGGACCCGCCGGGGGCCAAGCCGTTCAAGTCCGTGGAGGACCTCGCCAAGCTCGAAGGCGGGGTCGAGATCAACGAGACCCCGAGAGCGAGAGCCGAGCCCCCGGAGCCGGAGCCGGAGTCCGACGAGGACCGTCCGGCGCTCGGCAGCTCGATCACCTTCGCCCCCGGGGTGGGCGGCGCCGGCCCGCGTGACTACCAGGTCGCCGCGCCCAAGGACGACGACCTGGACGAGAGCGACGAGGGCCACTTCGTCCCGCCGGAGCCGCCCCCGCTGCCCGAGGCGGATGTGACGGCGAAGTTCGCCTGGCTGGCGGTGATCGGCGGGCCGGTGCTGATGCTGATCGCGGTGCTCTTCCGCTGGGAGATGACCTGGTGGCTGACGACGCTCTGCATCGGCGGCTTCCTGGGCGGGTTCGCCACGCTGGTGGCGCGGATGTCCAGCGGGGACGACGAGGAGAACGACGACCCGGGGCGGGGAGCCGTGGTGTGAGGCTCCGCTAGGGGAGCACCGGGGGTACGGGGAGGCTGAGCGTGGCCAGGACCGGGAGGTGGTCGGTGGCCGCGCCGAAGTCCGCCGGGGTGATGCCGGGGAGGTCGTCCGGGACGCCGCAGCCCAGGACGCGCAGGCCCCGGCCGGCGAAGACGGCGTCGATCCGGCGGGTCGGGGCGGTGGACGGATAGGTGTGCTCGCCGCCTCGCGGGGCGACGGCCCAGCAGTCCTGCAACTCCGCGGAGATCCGGCGGAAGGCGGGGCCGGTGGGGGGTTCGTTGAGGTCTCCGGCGGCGATGGTGTGCGGGACATCCATGGCGGCGAGGTGGTCGAGGAGCAGGCCGGCCTGGGTGTGGCGCTCGTCGCGGCGCAGGCTGAGATGACAGCTCAGCAGGCCGACGCGGGCGCCGCCGATCCGTACGACGGCGGTGGCGAAGCCGCGGCGGTGCAGGCCCGGGGTGAGCGGCAGCAGGATGTCCTCGGTGCGCTCGACGCCGACGCGCGGGGAGCAGAGCAGGAGGGGGCCGGCGGCGGGGGCGCCACCGCCGAGGACGAGGAGGCCGGTGGCGGCGGCGAGGCGGGCGGCGTGGTGGCGCCAGCGGAAGAAGCGGGGGGCTTCCTGGAGGAAGAGGAGGTCGGGGGTGGAGGTGCGGATGATGTGGGTGAGGGTGGGGAAGTCGTCGCGGAGCGAGCGGATGTTGTAGCTGAGGACGCGGAGGTCCTCGCCGCCGGGGCGTGCGGTACCCATGCCCTCAGCCTATGCGCGCGGCGCCCGCCACCGCTCAAGGACGCCCCCGCACCGCGCGACCCCACCGTCGGGGGCCGGCCCCCGAACCCCCGTGCCTCAAACGCCGGCGAGGCTGGGAGCGCGCACATCAAACGGGCGGACGGGGCACAACCCCCTCGCGCAAGCGGGCTACCCCTGGCGAGCCAGGTCCGCCGCGCCCACGAGGCCCGCCTTGTTGCCGAGTTGGGCGGCGAGGACCTGGGCGTGGGGGCGCCATTGGGAGCCGATGAGCCAGCGGCGGAACGACTTCCGGATCGGCGCCAGAACCAGCTCCCCCTCGTCGGAGACCCCCCCTCCGACAATGAACGCCGAGGGGTCGAAGAGCGACGCCAGGTCCGCCAGCCCCGCTCCCGCCCAGCGGGCCAGCTCGCGGAAGGAGTCGACCGCCACGGGGTCCCCCTCCCGCGCCGCCGCGCTGATGTGCTTCCCCTCGATCCCCTCGACCGTGCCGTCCCCCAGGCCGAGCAGGATCTCCGCGCTCTCGGGGGTCGCGTACGCCCGCTGCCGCGCGTACCGGACCAGGGCCCGGCCGGAGGCGTACTGCTCCCAGCAGCCCTGGCTGCCGCAGCCGCACAGCAGCCCGTCCGGGACGACCCGGATGTGCCCGAACTCCGCGGCCACGCCGAAGCGCCCTCGCCGCAGCTTGTTGCCGATGATGATCCCGCCGCCGAGCCCGGTGCCGAGGGTGATGCAGATGACGTCCTCGTGCCCCTGCCCCGCGCCGAAGCGGTACTCGCCCCACGCGGCGGCGTTGGCGTCGTTCTCCACGACCACGGGCAGCCCCATCCGCTGCTCGACCTTGTCCTTCAGCGGCTCGTGCCGCCAGTCGATGTTCGGCGCGAAGAGGACCGTGGCCCGCTTGTCGTCCACATACCCGGCCGCGCCGATCCCGACGGCCTCGATCTCATGGCCCCGACCGGCCCCGCCGACCGCCGTGCAGATGGCGTCGACGATCCCTCCGGGGGTCGACGGAGTGGGCACCGTATGGGTTTCGAGGATGGTGCCCTCCTCGTCGACGACGCCCGCCGCGATCTTCGTCCCGCCGATGTCAACGCCGATGGTGAGTGCCATGGGCCAACCGTACCCGAGGGCCGTGACACCCCTGGTCGGAGCGGGTCTCCGGGGCCGCTCAGTCCAGGTCGATCTGCTCGCCCGGGCCGGGGTCCCCGTCGCGCGGACCGCGCGGACCGCTCGTGTCGCGCGGGTCGGAGGGGTCCTTCGCGGCGGGGCCCTCACCGCTGGTGGGGTTCCGGGTCCAGCGGCGCTCCTGCCCCTCGACGGCGGAGCGGTAGGCCGCGAGCAGCTCACCGCCGGCGGCGGCGAGGTGGTCGAAGACCTGGGGGTTGCGCTCGATGACCGGTTCGACGGCGGACTTCGCCTGGCTGACGAACTGCTGCACAGCGCTCTGCGCGGCGATCCCGGGCAGCGAGCCCTGGAACTCGGTGACCTTGTCGGCGACCGCGCCGAACAGCTTGCGCAGCTCCTCCGCGGCCGAGCCGGGCGGAGTGCCGTACTCGGCCCGGCGGCGGGCCTTCTCGGCGGCGAGGTCCTCGGCGCATGCCTCGGCCCAGGCATCGGCGTCGGCTTCGGGACGCTCGGTGGCATCGCTCATGACGTACTCCTGCACGGGGGGTCGGCTGTGGTCGCTCGGTACCTCCGACGGTACCCGAACGGACGCGCGCCGTTCAGCGGCCGGCTCAGGGCGTACGCGGCCACTGCGCCGGGTCGGGGGTGAAGCGGACCCTCAGGGTGCCGTCGGCGAGCGCGGCGCCGGAGACGGTGCAGCGGCGGAGCACGGACGGCAGCGGAACGATCCTGCGGAACGGGCCCACCCGGAGGAGCAGTTCATCGCCCCGGCGCACCAGACCGAGATCCTTCTTCTCCGCGCCGGGCAGCGGGAGCGCCCACACGAGGGTGCCGTCCTCCGCCCGCCGGTCCTCCACCGGCGATTCCCGCTCCCCGGGACCGGTGACGGCGGTGGCCGCGCCGATCTCCGCGAGATCCTCCGGGCCCCGAGGGTCGCGCCCCAGGTGCGGGATCTCACGGACGGCGGAGCCCCACTCCCCGTACCACTCCTGGAGGGTCTTCTCCTGCTGGGCGGCGAGCGCGGCGAGCCAGGTGTCGGCGGAGTGCCGGGGCAGGACCCGGTTGGCGAGCAGGGCGGCGGCGGGCAGCCCGTGGAGGGCGAGCCCGGTGCGGGCGGCGCGCAGGGCGCCGGCGGCGGCCGGGCCCGGCTCGGCCACCAGGTGCAGCCCGGTGTCGGGGGACTCGATCAGCGACTGGACGGCGGCCAGCTCGGTGTCCCAGCGCGCGGCGGTCTCATAGAGCCACCGCGCGGGCATCGGCACCCCGGCGAGCTGGGCGAGGACCGGACGGAGCGCGCGGGCGGCCTGCCGCTCGGGCGGCAGCAGCCGGCGCAGATAGCGGCGGAGCTGCGCGGGGAGGGCGAGCAGGGCGATGGTGTCGCGGACCGGCGGCAGATCGAGGACGGTCAGCTCCCACTCCCCCGCCGCGGCCTCCGCGAGGCCGCGCAGCAGGGCGAACTGCTCGCTGCCGGGCAGCTCGGTCAGCTCCTCCTCGGCGAGCCCGGCGGTGCCGAGGAGATCGAGTCCGGCGGCGGCGCGCTCCTGGAGGGCGAGGAATTCGGCCCGGAAGTCGGCTCCGGGGTCTATCCGGGCGGCCCAGAGCCCCTCGGCGACCTCGGCCGGGGTGCGGGTCACCGGGGTGCCGAGGACCTCCCCGGGGTCGGCGGAGAGCAGCAGCACCCGTCTCCCGGGGCCGGCGGCGGCCAGCGCGGTCGCCGCGGCGACGGTGGTCCGGCCCGCGCCGCCGAGGCCGGTGACGAGGACCCTGCGCATCAGGCGGCGGGTCCGCTCTCGACGCGCTTCTTCAGCCCGTCCAGGGCGCGGTCGATGATGACCTTCTCGGCCTTGCGCTTGATCATCCCGAGCATGGGGATCTTGACGTCGACAGTCAGCCGGTAGGTGACCTCGGTGCGGTCGCCGCCGCCGACGGGGGTGAGGGTGTACGAGCCGTCGATGGCGCGCAGCATCTGCGACTTCACCAGGGTCCAGCTGACCTGGTGGGGGCCGCTCCAGGTGTACGCGAGGGTGTGGTCGTCCTTGATCGCTCCGGCGTCCAGCACCAGCCGGACCTGCTCGGCGCGGCCCTCGCCGTCCCGCGAGATCACCTCGGCCTGCTTGACCTCGCCGGTCCACTCCGGGTAGCGGTCGAAGTCGGCGATCACTCCCATGACATCGGCCGGTGCCGCCTCGATGGTGATGCTTGAGCTGGTGTGTTCCGCCATCGCTGCGGCTCCTCAACAGTGCGGTACGGCCCTGGGGATGATTGGTGTGGTTGCAGGCTATCGCGGACCGTACCGCCCTCCGCGCACCGGTCCGAGGTCGCCGGAGCGGCGGGAGGGAGCACCGGGAGGGGTCACCAGGAGAGGGTCCAGGGGCGGCCGGTGGAGGCGAAGTGGCCGACGTTCACGCACTCGGTGGCGCCGACCCGCATCCGGGCGGCGAGCGGCTGGTGGACATGGCCGAAGAGGGCGTACCGGGGGCGGGTGCGGCGCAGCGCGTCGAGGAGGGCGGGGCTGCCGCGCTCGAAGCGGCGGGCGACGGTGTCGTAGGTCAGCTCGGGCACGTCGGGCGGGATGTGGGAGCAGAGGACATCGACCTCGCCGAGGGCCTCGACCTTGGCGGCGTACTCCTCGTCGGAGATCTCGTAGGGGGTGCGCATGGGGGTGCGCAGCCCGCCGCCGACGAAGCCGAAGACCCGGCCGCCGATCTCCGCGCGCTCGCCGTCGAGCACGGTGGTGCCCGGCCGGGCGTACTCGGGCCAGAGGGCGGGGATGTCGACATTGCCGTAGGTGGCGTACGTCGGTGCGGGAAAGGCGGCGAACAGCTCGGCGTACTGCTTGCGCACGGCGGACTCGATGGCGGTGTCGCGGTCCGTTTCCAGCCCGGCCCAGAGCCTGCGGCCCAGCTCACGCGCCTCCTCGAAGCGGCGGGCGGTGCGCAGGCTCACGATCAGATCGGCGTTCTCGGTGCCGAAGAGATCGGGGAAGATGCCGCGCGAGTGATCGGCGTAGTCGAGGAAGAGAACGAGGTCGCCGAGGCAGATCAGGGCGTCGGCGCCGTCGCCCGCGTTGGCGAGATCTCTGGCGTTGCCGTGTACATCGCTGACCACATTCACCCGGGTGCCTGGCATGGCGTGAAGCCTAGAGCGACTGCTCGGCCGCTGGACAGAGGGGTTGGGCCGGTCGTTCTTTCTGCTGGGCGGGGGTGTGGACTACCCTCGCGAAGTACTGTCATACGCGTGTGACGCAGCGAACATCTGGCCGGAACCCCCTATCCGGCAGCGGTACTGGTGGGTAACGTCCGGGCAGTCCAGTCGTGCTCACCCCAGAGATGAGCATCCGCCCGTCCATGGACCGCAACCGGTGCATCACACACAGAGCCGTGGCGCCGGCGCCCGATGAGGAGCAGCAGTCTTGCGCGAGTTCAGCCTTCCGGCCCTGTACGAGGTCCCTTCGGACGGCAATCTGACGGATCTGATCCGCCGCAACGCCGCCCAGCACCCCGATGTGGCCGTGGTGGGCAGAAAGGTCGCGGGCGTCTGGACCGATGTGACCTCCACCCAGTTCCTGGCGGAGGTGCGGGCCGCGGCGAAGGGCCTGATCGCGGCGGGGGTGGAGCCCGGCGACCGGGTGGCCCTGATGTCCCGTACCCGCTACGAGTGGGTGCTGCTGGACTTCGCGATCTGGAGCGCCGGGGCGGTGACCGTGCCGGTGTACGAGACCAGCTCCGCCGAGCAGGTCTCGTGGATTCTCTCCGACTCGGGCGCGGTCGGGGCGCTGGTGGAGAGCGCGGCGCACGCCGAGGCCGTGGAGTCGGTACGGGAGCGGCTGCCCGCGCTCCGGAACATCTGGCAGATCGAGGCGGGCGCGGTCGGGGAGCTGGTCGCATCGGGCGCGGAGATCTCCGACGCCACCGTCGACGAGCGCGGCAAGACCGCCAAGGCGGACGACCCGGCGACGATCGTCTACACCTCGGGCACCACCGGGCGCCCCAAGGGCTGTGTGCTCACCCACCGCGCCTTCTTCGCGGAGTGCGGCAACGCGGTCGAGCGGCTGAAGCCCCTCTTCCGTACCGGCGAGTGCTCGGTGCTGCTCTTCCTGCCGGCCGCGCATGTCTTCGGGCGGCTGGTGGAGGTGGCCGCGATCATGGCCCCGATCAAGCTGGGCTGTGTCGCCGACATCAGCCGTCTCACCGATGAGCTGGCCACCTTCCGGCCGACGCTGATCCTCGGTGTCCCCCGGGTCTTCGAGAAGGTCTACAACGGCGCCCGGGCCAAGGCGCAGGCGGACGGCAAGGGCAGGATCTTCGACAAGGCCGCGCAGACCGCGATCGACTACAGCCGGGGGCTGGACACCGCCCAGGGTCCGGGGCTGGGGCTGCGGATCAAGCACCGGATCTTCGACAAGCTCGTCTACAGCAAGATGCGGGCGGTGCTCGGCGGCCGGGTGGAGCACGCGATCTCCGGCGGCGCGCCGCTCGGTGAGCGGCTGGGGCACTTCTTCCGCGGGATCGGGTTCACGGTGCTGGAGGGGTACGGCCTCACCGAGTCCTGCGCCGCCACCGCGTTCAACCCGCCGGACCGGCAGAAGATCGGCACGGTCGGGCAGCCGCTGCCCGGGTCCGTGGTGCGGATCGCCGACGACGGCGAGGTGCTGCTCCACGGCGAGCACCTCTTCACGGGGTACTGGAACAACCCGGAGGCGACCGCCGAGGCGCTGGCCGACGGCTGGTTCCACACCGGGGACATCGGCACCCTGGACGAGGACGGCTATCTCGCGATCACGGGCCGCAAGAAGGAGATCCTGGTGACGGCGGGCGGCAAGAATGTCGCTCCGGCCGTGATCGAGGACCGGATTCGCGCGCACGCGCTGGTCGGCGAGTGCATGGTGGTGGGCGACGGGCGGCCCTTCGTGGGCGCGCTGATCACCCTGGACGAGGATTTCCTCGGCCGCTGGGCGGCGGAGCACGGCAGGCCCGAGGGGGCGACGGCGGCCGAGCTGCGCGGGGACCCGGAGCTGCTGGCCGAGGTGCAGCGGGCGGTGGACGACGGCAACGCGGCCGTCTCCAAGGCGGAGTCGGTGCGCAAGTTCCGGATTCTCGCCGCGCCGTTCACCGAGGAGGCCGGCCACATCACGCCGTCGCTGAAGCTGAAGCGCAATGTGGTGGCCAAGGACTTCGCCGATGAGATCGAGGCGATCTACCGGGGGTGACCACCCCCCTGACCACCCCTGATCTCTCCCGGACCTGCCCCGGCACGGCCCGGCGGGCCGGGCCGTGCCGGGGCAGGTCCGGGCCGGCGCCCGGGCAGGACTGGGAAGGACACAGAATAAAAGACAGAACCAAGTTGAATTATTAG
>NZ_JBEOYB010000004.1:153774-173675 GCF_040296845.1 Streptomyces sp. NPDC001985 | reverse complement strand
GCGCGGTGACGGTGATCTTCTTGGTTCTCACTGAGATTCCTCCTGGAGTGACCAGGAAGAGACGCGGCCCTTCCCGGATCTCTCGGAGAATCCGGCGGACCCGGACCGGCGGACCCGGACCCGGACCGGCGGACCCGGACCGGCGGACCCGGACCCGGACCGGCGGACCCGGACCCGGACCCGGACTCGGACCCGGACCCGGGCGGGCGGGTGCGGGTGCGCCGGCCCGGACCGGCGGACCCGGACTCGGACCCGGGCGGGCGGGTGCGGGTGCGGCGTAGGGTTGCCGGGTGCTGCTGACGGTCAATGCCACCTTCGGGGCCGTGCTGGCCGTCCTGCTCGCCGTGGCGGCGGCGGTGGCCGCGCTCGCCCACCTCGGACGGTCCCGGGAGATCCTGGTCGCGGGGGTCCGGGCCGCCGCTCAGCTCGCCGCCGTCTCCCTGGTCATCGGGTGGGTGGTGCGCTCCGTGCCCCTGCTCCTCGCCTTCGTGCTGCTGATGTACGCCGTCGCCGTACGCACCGCCGGCCGCCGGATCACCCCGAACGGGAGCTGGTGGTGGGCCGCGCCGCCGATCGCCGCCGGTGTCTTCCCGGTCCTGGCCGCGCTGCTGCTCACCGGGCTCGTACCGCTCAAGGGCATCGCCCTGGTGCCGGTCGCCGGGATTCTCATCGGCGGCGCCCTCACCGTGACCGTGCTGGCCGGGCGGCGCGCGCTGGACGAGCTGCGGACCCGGCACGGCGAGGTGGAGGCCGGTCTCGCCCTCGGGCTGCTCGACCGGGACGCCCGGCTGGAGGTGGCCCGGGGTCCGGCGGCGGACGCCCTGCTCCCGGGTCTCGACCAGACCAGGACCGTGGGGCTCGTCACCCTGCCCGGCGCCTTCGTCGGGATGCTGCTGGGCGGGGCCTCGCCGCTGCTGGCGGGCGCGGTGCAGCTCTTCGTCCTGGTCGGGCTGATGGCGGTGCAGGCGGTGGCCGTGGCGGTGGTGCTGGAGCTGGTGGCGCGGGGGAGGCTGCACCGGGCCGGGTGAGGCCGGGCGCGGGCGCCGGGGGTGGCGTACCCTGAACGGAGCAGAAGGGGAGTAGCTCTTCGCCGGAACGTCGACATACTGCTGGGCCCTGGGCCCGGCCGGCGCCCGGAGGCGGACCGTTCAGCGGACCGCCAGCGAGACCTTCGGCCGCAGTGTTCATTGGACGCTGCCGTGCCGAAGCGACCCCTTTTCACGTCTGGTCTCTCGGTGCGGACAGCCCGACCGATTGAGGAATCACAGCCGTGATCAGCTTCACCGTCCTGGCGATCACCTTCGGGGTCGTCTTTCTCGCCGAGCTCCCCGACAAGACCGCGCTCGCCGGTCTGATGCTGGGCACCCGCTACCGGGCGTCCTATGTCTTCGCCGGCGTCGCCGCCGCCTTCGTCGTCCATGTGGCGCTCGCGATCGCCGCCGGCAGCGTGCTGACGCTGCTGCCGCAGCGGCTGGTGCAGGCGGTGGTGGGCGCGCTCTTCCTGGCGGGGGCGCTGGTGCTGCTCCTGCGGAAGCACGACGAGGACGGGGAGAGCATCAAGCCGCCCGCCGACCAGTCCTTCTGGAAGGTCTCCGGCGCGGGGTTCATGCTGATCCTGGTCGCGGAGTTCGGCGATCTGACCCAGATCATGACCGCGAACCTGGCGGCGCGGTACGACGACCCGGTGTCGGTGGGGCTGGGGGCCGTCCTGGCGCTCTGGGCCGTGGCGGGGATCGGAATCCTCGGCGGGCGGACGCTGATGAAGTATGTGCCGCTGAAGCTGATCACGAAGGTGGCGGCGGGGCTGATGCTGGCGCTGGCCGGGTTCAGCCTCTACGAGGCGATCACGGGCTGACCCGGTGGGGTGTCCGCGCCGCCCGGCGGCTTCGCCGGCACCCGGCGCTGTTCCGCCACGAGGGCCTGGGCGAGCCAGCAGTGGGAGCTGCCCAGGCTGAAGGGGGTGTCGCCCCGGAGGGTGGCGATGTGCTGCCAGTAGAGGCGGAACGGGCGCAGGGAGGGGCGGATCTCCTCGCGCATGGAGGCGCGGAAGAGGGGGGTGTCGTCGACGCCCTTGGCGCGGGCGCAGGCGCCCGTGAACCGGTTGAGCGCCTCGCCGCGCTGGGGCGGGAGGCCGCTGGCGACGGCGGCGGAGGCCAGCAGCGAGGCGTCGAGCTGGGCGGAGTAGAGGGATGCCCGGTCCCGGACGGCGGGCGGGGTCCAGTAGCCCCGGAAGCCGGGGTGCTCGACGAGGGTGTGCAGTTCCGCGTAGGCCAGTACCGACTGGGGGGAGGGGTCGCGGGGCGGGTCGGGGACGGCCTGCGAGGTGATCAGGTCGGTGAGGTGGGCCGGGACGTCCCGGGGGATCATCCGCTCCCAGGCGCGGGCGAGGTCGAGGCGGGCGTCCGGTAATCGCTGGACGCGGGAGAGCACGGTGAGGCGGCGCAGGCGCTCCTGGTCGGAGCAGTCGTCGAGGGCCTCCAGGGTGGCCTGGCGCCACTGGAGCTCCGCGAGGTGGGAGCGGGTGCGGTCGAGGGCCTCCGCGACCAGGTCGGCGAGGCTGCGCTCACCGGTGGTGACCTGGGTGATGGTGGCGATGGGGGTGCCGAGGGCGCGGAGCTGCTGGATCAGGGTGAGGTGGTTCAGGGCTTCGGGGGCGTAGCGGCGGTGGCCGCCGGGGGAGCGGCCGGAGAGGGGGAGCAGGCCGATGTCGGAGTAGTACCGGACGGTCTTGACCGGCAGCCCGGTGCGGGCTGCCAGCTCGCCGATTGTCCATGTGATCTGGCTCACCATTGCTTGAACCTCCGGTGTGCTGGAGGTTCTAGCCTACGAAGCGCGGGGGCTGCCGGGGGCCCGTTGTCCTGGATGCGCCACGGGGGTGCGCATCCCTCTGGGCCACGGGTGCCCGCAGGGTGCGGGCCACGGTCGGGGGCCGGCCCCCGAACCTCCGCGCCTCAATCGCCGGCGGGGCTGGGTTGAGCTGCCTCTGGGGGGTGTCCCCGGCGGGGCTGGGTTGAGCTGCCTCTGGGAGGTGACCCCGCCCGGGTCGGTTGCCCCGGGCTCATGTCGTCGCCGGGCTGGGGGCGGAAGCCGTCACCTGGAAAGTGCCGTGCGGGGTGCTCCTCACCGTGAGGGCGCGGAGGTCGTCGACGTGGAGGTCGGGGGAGTGGGGGAGGGCGCGCGGGCCCACGCCCACCACGCGGACCCCGGCCGCGCGGGCCGCCGCGATCCCCGCCTCCGAGTCCTCGAAGGCTATGCACTCCGCAGGAGCCACCCCCAGCGCCGCCGCCCCCTTCAGAAACCCCTCCGGATGCGGCTTGCTCGCCCCCACGCTCTCCGCCGTCACCCGCACGACCGGCATCCGCAGCCCCGCCGCCGTCATCCGCGCCCGTGCCAGCGCCTCGTCCGCCGAGGTCACCAGCGCGTGCGGCAGGTCCTCGATCGCCCCCATGAAGGCCGGGGCGCCCGGAACCGGCACCACCCCCTCCACGTCCGCCGTCTCGCGCGCCAGCATCACCGCGTTCTCCGCGTGGTTCAGCTCCATCGGCCGCTCCGGCAGCAGCGCCGCCATGGTGGCGTACCCCTGCCGGCCGTGCACGACCCTCAGCGCGTCGTCCGGGTCGAGCCCGTGCCCCACCGCCCACTCGCGCCACAGCCGCTCCACCACCGCGTCCGAGTTGACGAGGGTGCCGTCCATGTCGAGCAGCAGGGCACGGGCGGTGAGGGTGTTCTCCGGCATGGGTGTGCTCCGTACGTCCGTGGTGCGGGGGAACAAGGCGGTCCCGCCCGCCGGTCAGGGAGTACGGACGGAACCACTTTGTTTTGTCATGGTACAAATCATTCCGCCCGGACACCACCCCCGGCCCCCCTCCGCAGGCCAGAACCGCCCCCACCCCACACGATGGAAAGGACCCGGCCCCGAGGAGACGGCATGGCTCAGGAAGTGAGCAGCCCCACGAGCCCGGCCCCCGGCGAGGGGCAGAACAGCCGTTCCGTGATGATCGCCATCGGCGCCCTGCTCTTCGGCATGCTGCTCGCCGCCCTCGACCAGACGATCGTCTCCACCGCCCTCCCCACCATCGTCAGCGAGCTGGGCGGCCTGGAGCACCTCTCCTGGGTCGTCACCGCCTATCTCCTCGCCTCCACCGCCGCCACCCCCCTCTGGGGCAAACTCGGCGACCAGTACGGCCGCAAGAAGCTCTTCCAGGCCGCGATCGTCATCTTCCTGATCGGCTCCGCGCTCTGCGGCATCGCCCAGAACATGCCCCAGCTCATCGGCTTCCGCGCGCTCCAGGGGCTCGGCGGCGGCGGGCTGATGGTCCTGTCGATGGCGATCGTCGGCGACATCGTCGCGCCCCGCGAGCGCGGCAAGTACCAGGGGCTCTTCGGCGCGGTCTTCGGCGCCAGCAGCGTCCTCGGCCCGCTGCTCGGCGGATTCTTCACCGACAACCTGAGCTGGCGCTGGGTCTTCTACATCAATCTCCCCATCGGGATCGTCGCCCTGCTGGTGATCGCGGCCGTCCTGCACATCCCGGTCCGCTCCACCCCCCACACCATCGACTACCTGGGCACCTTCCTCATCGCCTCCGTCGCCACCTGTCTGGTTCTCGTCGCCTCGCTCGGCGGCACCACCTGGCCCTGGGACTCGGCCCGGATCATCGGGCTCGCGGTCCTCGGCCTGGTGCTGCTGGTCTTCTTCATCCGGGTCGAGCGCCGGGCCGCCGAACCCGTGCTGCCGCTGCGGCTCTTCCGTATCCGCACCTTCACCCTGGTCGCCGTCATCAGCTTCATCATCGGCTTCGCGATGTTCGGCTCCATGACCTTCCTGCCGACCTTCCTCCAGGTCGTCCACGGCATCAGCCCGACCCTCTCCGGTGTGCACATGCTGCCGATGGTCATCGGGCTGCTGACCGCCTCCACCGTCTCCGGGCAGATCGTCAGCCGCACCGGCCGCTGGAAGGTCTTCCCGATCGCCGGGACCGGCATCACGGTGATCGGGCTGCTGCTGCTCCACCGGCTCACCGAGACCAGCTCCAACTGGCAGATCAGCGCCTACTTCTTCGTCTTCGGCACCGGACTCGGCCTGGTCATGCAGGTGCTGGTGCTGGTGGTGCAGAACGCCGTGCGCTACGAGGACCTGGGCGTGGCCACCTCCGGGGCCACCTTCTTCCGCTCCATCGGGGCCTCCTTCGGTGTCGCCATCTTCGGCACGATCTTCTCCAACGGGCTCAACACCAAGCTCGCCGATGTCCTCCGGGGCCGCCCGGTGCCGCCCGGCGCGCAGGCGGGCGATCTCGCCGCCGACCCGCAGGACATCGCCAAGCTCCCGCCGGGGCTCCGGCAGCCGGTGATCCACGCCTTCGCCTCCGCGATCACCGATGTCTTCCTCTGGGCGGTGCCGGTGGTCCTCGTCGCCTTCGTTGTCGCCTGGTTCCTCAAGGAGGACCGGCTGCGCGGCTCGGTCACCGCCCCCGAGGCCAGCCAGACCCTCGCCTCCAACCCGGTGGAGCGCTCCTCCCAGGAGGAGTGCGCCCGCGCGCTCTCCGTCCTCGGCTCGCGCGACGGCCGCCGCAAGGTGTACGAGAAGATCACCGCGAAGGCGGGGTACGACCTGCTGCCGGCCGCCAGCTGGGTCCTGCTGCGCATCCGCCGCCACGGGACCGTGGAACCCGGTCTGCTCGCCGACACCACCCCCGTACCGCTGGAAGTGATCACCGACGCCTCCCGGCAGCTGGAGGAGCGCGGTCTCGTCCGCCGCGAGGGGGTGCAGCTCATGCTCAGCGAGAGCGGGCTGCGGACCGCCGTACGGCTGGCCAAGGCGCGCGAGGACTCCCTCGCCGAGCTGCTGGGCGACTGGTGGGGACCCGAGCGGCCCACCGACCTCGTCCAGCTGGTGGAGGAGCTGAACGCGGAGCTGTGCGGCTCCGACGGCGAACGGCCGCACGGGCCGGGGCCCGAGCGCGACCACCGGGCTCCCTGACCCGAGCGCGGCCACCGGGCTCCCTGACCCGAGCGGGGTCAGAGACGCTTGCCGTACCAGATGTCCATGTACGGACCGGTGCGGTACGCCGGGATCTCGGCGTACCCGTGGCGCGTGTACAGCGCCCGCGCCTCGACCAGGTCCAGCCGGGTGTTGAGCACCATCCGCCGCGCCCCCAGCCCGCGCGCCCGCTCCTCCAGCGCGTCCATCAGCAGCCCGGCGCCCCGCTTCCCGCGGTACGCGTGGCGCACGAAGACCCGGGTCAGCTCGGCGCGGTCCGCGTCCAGCAGCAGGACCCCGCCACAGGCCGCCGCCACCCCGTCGTACCGCCCGACCAGGAAATCCCCGGTGGGCGGCGTCAGCAGCTCCACACCGTCACCGGCGAGCCCGCCCGCGACCTCGCCGGCGGTCGCCGGCCGCTTCCAGTAGCGGCCGGCGACATCGGCGTAGTAGTCGTGGCGCAACCGGGTCGCGTCGGGCGAGTCGAAGACTTCGGGGGCTATGGTCCAGGAGGTCACAGCGCCCTGTGTATCCCGGTAAGAGCCCCTTTGGCCAGGGGTTTTCGGCCCCGGGCCGGCCGGTGTGCCTTCCGTCGGGTTCAGCTCTTCGGGCCCGCCGACTGCACGACCTCGAACGACCAGAGCGTCGAACCGGTCGCGGCCGGCTTCGGCTTCTCGCCACCCGCGCCGTCCGCAGCTCCGGGGCCGCCCTGTCCGCCCCCGGCTCCGGACGCCGGCGCGTGCGCCCCGCGCATCGAGCCCGCCATCCACGCCTCGAAATCGGCCTCACTGCGCCACCTTGTGTACACCAGGTAGTCGTCGGTGCCCTCCAGCGGACGCAGCAGCTCGAACCACTCGAATCCGTCGGCGCTGTCCACGGACCCGGCGCGGGCGGCGAAGCGCTTCTCCAGCACCTCGCGCTGATCGGCCGGAACGTTCAGAACATTGATCTTCACCACACTGGCCACGGGGCAGTCCTTCGCAGAATTCGCAGGAACGGAGCGGGATTCGACCGTACCTCCCCGGCGACAGGACATTTGTCCGGGGGAGCGGGCTGTGGCAAGGTCAAAGCTCCGGGCCGCCCCCGGCCCCCTTCCCCCTCCCCGCCGACGTGCTCCCCGCTGCCCCTTCGCCGCATGTCCGAGCACCAACCAGGAGCGCCCGGTGTCCTCAGCGTCCTCAGCATCCTCAGAGTCCGCAGTGCCCAGGGTTCACTGGACCGAGGCCGGCACCCCCCGGTCCGCCCGCTGGCACTCCGAGAACGCGACCCCCGCGCCCCGGCGCGTCGAGGTCGCCGACGACCGGATGAACGCCGCCACCGCCCACCGCCTCGTCTGCGAGGGCACGGCGCTGCTCTGGCGCGGAGACTTCCCCGGCGCGCGCTCGCTGCTCCAGGCGATGGGCCGCCGGGTCGACCGGAAGACCCCCGGTCCCGTCCCCGGGGCGACCGCCGCGGAATCCTTCCACCTCCACCGCCGGGCCCGCGGCCACCGCGCCCGTGTCCTCGGCCGGCTGCTGGTGCTCCTCGACGGCGACCACGGCCTGGACCTGCGCCGCTCCCCCGATGTCCGCCGCGCGTGCACCGAGGCGTACGGGCCGCCGGACGGGTCGGCCGTGGTCTCCCTCCGTGAGCTGCTGGGCGTGATCGGGGCCCACCAGTGGCGCACGAAGGGGGTGGAGATCCCGGCCCTGGACGCCAGGGTCCATCCGCACTACGGGGTGTTCTCGCCGGTCAGGGGCGAGTACGTCGACCTGGTGGCCGAGGCCCCGCTGCCCGCCCCCGCGGCGGGCCGCACCGCGTTCGACCTCGGTACGGGGACGGGGGTGCTGGCCGCCGTCCTGGACCGCCGGGGGTTCGGGCGCACCGTCGCCACCGACATCAGCCCGCGCGCCCTGGTCTGCGCCCGGGAGAACGTCCGCCGGCTCTGCCCCGCCGGCCGGGTCGAGGTCACCGGCCCGGCGCTCTTCCCGGAGGGCCGCGCCGACCTCGCCGTCTGCAATCCGCCCTGGCTGCCCGCCCGGCCGTCCTCCGCCGTCGAGCAGGGCGTCTACGACCCCGGCGGCACGATGCTGCACGGCTTCCTCACCGGGCTGCCGGACCATCTGCTGCCCGGTGGCGAGGGCTGGCTCGTGCTCTCGGACCTGGCCGAGCGGCTGGGGCTTCGGGCGCCCGGCGAACTGACGGACGCGATCGGGGCCGCGGGGCTGCGGGTGGTGGACCGGATCGACACCCGGCCGAGGCACCCGCGGGCCAGGGACGCCGACGACCCGCTGCACACCGCCCGGGCGGGGGAGATCACCTCGCTCTGGCGGCTCGCGGTCCGCTGACCCGGGCGCCGTCCCCGGGGCCGGGCCCGTCCCCGAGCACCGGCCCCACCCGGACGGACGTATCCGGGCCCGCCCCGATCGCCGGGCCCGGGGTCCCTCCCTACCGTGGAAGTGCCTCGGGCCGACGACGGAAGCGAGGACCCCGATGCCCGCTCTTCCCTGGGTCACCCCCCAGCCGGCGACCCCCGGCACCAGCGCCTATGTCATGGCGTCCCGGCTGGAGGTCCGCTCCCTGGCCGATGTCCCCCGCTTCCTGCTGAAGTCGTTCTCCGTCTGGCAGCAGGTCCGGACGGCGCCGGGAGCCCTCGGCGCCTCGCTCGACGCCCAGCCGGCGAAACGGGTCTTCTACACGCTCTCCGCGTGGGTGGACCGGGACGCGCTCTACGCCTTCGTGCGGACCGAGCCGCACAAGAGCGTGATGACCACGATCCGGCCCACCATGCGGTCGACGACCTTCACCTTCTGGGAGGTGCCGGTGGAGCGGCTGCCCATCGACTGGAAGGACGCCAGACGCCGGATCGAGGAGCAGGCCCGCGCCGACGCCCGGGGGTAGCCGTCCGTCCGGGGCCGTCCGTCTGCCCGGGGTCGTCCGTCCGGGGTCGTCCGTCCGTCCGGGGTCGTCCGTCCGGCGGCGGGCCCCGGCGGCGGGCTCCCGGGGCCCGGGGCGCGGCGCGAGGAGGCCCGCCGGCTCAGGAGACGACCCGGGCGATCAGGAACCCGTCGTACCCCTTCGTCCCCACCGTCTGCACCGCCGTCGCCTCCAGCCTGGGCTCCCGCGCCACCAGCTCGTACATCGCCCGGGTGCCCGCGACCGACGGGTCGGCACCGTCGTCCGACAGGATCGCGCCGCCCCGGACCACGTTGTCGACGATGATCACGCTGCCGGGGCGGGAGAGCTTGAGCGCCCACTCCACATAGCGCGGGTTGTTCTTCTTGTCCGCGTCGATGAAGAAGAGATCGAAGGGCCCCGCCCCCGGCTCCGCCGCCAGCAGCGGCAGCGTCTCCAGCGCCGCCCCCGTCCGCACCTCCGCGACGGCGTCCAGACCCGCGCGGGCGATGTTGGTCCGGGCCACCTCGGCGTGCTCCGCGCTGTACTCCAGGGAGATCAGCCTGCCGCCCTCCGGCAGCGCGCGAGCCAGCCAGATGGTGCTGTAGCCGCCCAGGGTGCCGATCTCCAGCACCGTGCGCGCGCCCTGCGTTCTCGCCAGCAGATGGAGCAGCTTTCCCTGGTTGCCCGCGACGGCGATCTCCGGCAGACCGGCCCGGTCGCTCTCCGCCAGAGCGGCGGTCAGCACAGCGTCATCAGGGGCGAGAAGGCCGGTGATGTAGCGGTCGACGTCCCGCCATACTTCGTCGTTGTGGCCCCGGGGCTGCTGAGTCCTCTGATTCATGCGTCAAACTTAGGTCAGTGAGGGGTTCCGGGTCCGTCCCGAGCAGCCGTGGTGGGCAGGCGTCCGCCGCGGTTCTTGTATGTTCCCCCCGCATGCCCCCTCGGGCACCCCGCACCCGTCGCACCACCCGGCGCCCGCCGGGAAGAGCCGGCGGAAAACGGCCGCATTCCGGTCGCCTGTCAGGCAACGAGGGGGTTGCCCGGGTCTTCCGGAACGGGCAGTGCAAGGCTCTGGGAAACCAGAGGAAGACCGGACACAACGGAACGAAGACGTAGGGGAGGCGCGGCGCGACGTGGCAAACGCGGAGCACAGCGTGCGCGGGAGTGCGACGACGGACACGAGGACGGGTGCGGCGAGGGTCGCCCTGTGGCTCGTGGCCGCCGTCCTCGCCATACGGCAGACGGCGGCGGTGCTGAGACTGCCCCCCGGCGAGCGCTTCCTGGATCTGGAGACCTGGCTCGGCGACAACGGCGTCCTGCGTGTCGAGGGATCGCTGTACGACACCGACCGGTTCACCGGCACCCCCTTCGCCGGGCTGGTCCTCAAACCCCTCACCCGCGCCGCCGAACAGGGCCTGGGCGTCGCCTGGACCTTCGGCACCCTGCTGCTCGTCGTCGGGATCGCCCTCGTCGTCGCACGCGCCCTGCCCGGGCCCGTCTCGCGCCGCAGCTCACTGCTGGCCGCGCCGGTCGCGCTCAGCCTGCTGATGATCTCGCTGCCGGTGCGCAACAGCTTCCACCTCGGCCAGACCAGCATCATCCCGGTCCTCCTGGTCCTCCTCGGCTGCTTCGCCGTGCGCGGCGAGAGACCGTCCGGCCTGCTGATCGGTGTCGCCGCGGCCCTCCAGCCGACCGTGCTGCTCTTCGCGCCGCTGCTCTGGTTCACCGGGCGCCGCAGGGCGGCCGTCACCTCCGCCGCGACCTTCGCCGCCTGCACGGTGCTGGCCTGGGCCGCGATGCCGGGCGACTCCCTGACGTACTGGGTGGACCATGCGGCGGGCGCCGGGCTCGGCAGCCACGCCGACGGCCTCGCCAACCAGTCGCTCCACGGCGCGCTGCTCCGTTTCGGCCTCGAAGGGCCGCTGGAGATCGCGCTCTATCTGCTGCTGGCCGCCGGGGTGGCCTGGCTGGGCCTGCGCCGCGCCGTCCGGTACGCCCGCGACGGCCAGCTGCTGCTGGCCGTCGCCATCACCGGCTGTGTCGCCGTCGCCGTCTCGCCCACCACCTGGCAGCACCAGCTGATCTGGGTCCTGCTCGCGGTCGTCGGCCGGGTCGGCACGCGCCGGTCGGACCGGATGCTCTGGCCGGTCCTGACCGTGCTGACGGTGACCCTGCCCAGCAAGATGCTGCTGCCGAACATCGTCGTGCTCCACCCCGTCCGGGACAACGCCGTCCTGATCGCCGCGCTCGCCGCGGCCTGCGCGGTGCCGTTCCTGCCGCGCACCTCACCGCACTTCCGGCGGCCCGTCCCCACCGAGTACGTCGCCCCGCTGCCCTCGCGCTGGAGCCGGATTCCGCTGCTGCCGTTCTGGCGGCGCGTGGTCAGCCGGCCGAATCTGCTGCTCGAACTGATCGTGATCCGGGTCGGCTACTCGATCTACTCGCAGATCCGGCTCGCCGCGACCGGCAGTGTGGAGGCGGCCCGTGAGCACGGCCGTCAGATCCACTCGATCGAGCAGGCCATCGGCATCGACATCGAGCACTGGGTCAATCACGCGGTGGTGGACGTGGCGTGGCTGGAGGGCTTCTTCAACTTCTACTACACGTCGTTCCACTTCCCGGTGCCGCTGCTGATTCTCGCGGTGCTCTACATCCGCCGTCCCGCGGACTACCGCTGGGCGCGCTCGGCGCTGGCCTTCGCCACGCTGCTGGCGCTGGTCGGGTTCTGGCTCTATCCGCTCTCCCCGCCGAGGCTGATGCCGGGGATGGGCTTCATCGACACCGTGCACCGCACCAAGGATCTCGCCAATCCGGAGTTCGGCCCGCTCACCCAGCTCACCAACCAGTACGCGGCGATGCCCTCGCTGCACTTCGGCTGGTCGCTCTGGTGCGGTGTGGTCGTGGTGCTGCTCGCGCCGAAGCTCTGGATGAAGCTGCTGGGCCTGGTCCATCCGCTGATCACGATCTGTGTCATCGTCGGCACGGCCAACCACTGGATTCTGGACGCGCTGGGCGGCGCGGTCGTCGTCGCCGCGGGCTTCGGCCTCACCTGGCTGCTGTCGGGGCGGCGGGGGCTCCGGCCGCGGCCGGAGCCGGGCGCCGCCGCCGAGGTGGTGGCGGTCGCGGTTCCGGCGGCGCGGGAGCCGGGCGGGAGCACCGGGGAGAAGAAGGCCCCGGTGGAGGAGGACAGGGCCGCGGAGCCGGGGGAGCCGAAGGGGAAGCCGGGGAAGCCGGCGGTCCCGGCGCCGTAGACCGGACACGGGTGCGGCCCCGGGGGGTACGGGAGGGCTCCCGCACCCCCCGGGGTGGATCGCCGCGTCCCGCCAGCATCCGCCCGTACGGGGCGCTCCGCCACCGGAGCGGCTGCGGAGCGGGCCGGGGCCCGGGCTCAGCCTCCCGCGGTGACCTGGAGTTCCTTCACACCGTTCAGCCACGCCGAGCGGAGCCGGCGCGGATCGCCCGCGAGCCGGAGGTCCGGGAGGGTGTCCGCGAGCGCGTTGAACATCAGATCGATCTCCAGCACCGCCAGTGACCTCCCCAGGCAGAAGTGGGGTCCGCCGCCGCCGAACCCCAGATGGGGATTGGGGTCACGGGTGATGTCGAACTCCCCGGGGCGGTCGAAGACCTCGGGGTCGTTGTTGGCGGAGGAGTAGAAGAGACCCACCCGGTCCCCCTTCCTGATCTCCTGCCCGTCGAGGAGGCAGTCCTCGGTGGCGGTGCGCTGGAACGAGACGATGGGGGAGGCCCAGCGCACGATCTCCTCGGCCGCCGTCGCGGGGCGCTCCCGTTTGAACAGCTCCCACTGCTCGGGGTGGGTCAGCAGGGCGTGCATGCCGTGGGTGATGGCGTTGCGGGTGGTCTCGTTGCCCGCCACGGCCAGCAGGATGACGAAGAACCCGAACTCGTCCGACGAGAGATTGCCGGCGCCCTCGGCGGCGACCAGCTGGGAGACGATGTCCTGGGCGGGGCACTCCTTGCGGGCCGCCGCGAGGTTCATCGAGTACGCCATGAACGCCATGGTCGCCTCGATCCCGGCGGCCTCGGTGACGGCGAACTCGGGGTCGTCGTACGAGGCCATGGTGTTGGACCAGCCGAAGATCCGGGCCCGGTCGTCCTGGGGGACGCCGATCAGTTCGGCGATGGCCTGGAGCGGGAGTTCGACCGCGATGTTGCTGACGAAGTCGAAGGAGCCGCCGGCCGAGGCCGGACCGCCGAGCGCGGTCTCCACGATCCCCCGGGCGCGGTCGCGCAGGGCCGCCTCCAGGGAGTTGACCGAGCGGGGGGTGAAGCCGCGCTGGACGATCTGCCGGACCCGGGTGTGCTCCGGCGGGTCCATATTGAGCATGATCAGCCGCTGGACGTCGATCTGGTCGCGCCGGATCGACTCGTTGAAGCGGATGACCGCCGTGTTCCGGTAGGAGGAGAACAGCTCCGGGTGGGTGGAGACGTGTCTGACGTCCGCGTGCCGGGTCACCGCCCAGTACCCCTCGTCGTCGAAGCCCGAGATGCCGCGCCGCTGGGGTATCCAGGAGACCGGGGCGGTCTCCCTCATCAGAGCGAACTCGGGGTGGGGCACGCGGGCCTGGAGGAGATCGGGGTCGGTGAAGTCGAACCCTTCGGGCAGATGGGGGCAGGGCATGGGCAGCTCCAGCTCTGGCGTCGGTCTCTGACGACCCATCAGAAGTGGCCCGAAAGCTAGTGACGAGTGCCGCAAGTGGCAAGGGGCGCGGCGGTGTCCGTTGTCCGCCACGGGGTGCGGTAAGGGCGTGCAGGACCCTTGCGTACCGAAGGTAACTCTCAGCAGACTGGCGGGAGAACTAGAACGCGTACTAGTTCCCGCGCGGAGTGCCGGGACGCCCGTGCAGCGAGGAGAGGACGAGTCATGGCCGCGGAACCCGTCATCGTCGAAGCCGTGCGCACCCCGATCGGCAGGCGCGGAGGGGCGCTCGCCAATCTGCACCCCGCCTACCTCCTGGGCGAGACCTACCGCGAACTCCTCGGCCGCACCGGAATCCAGCCCGACTGCGTCGAGCAGATCGTCGGCGGCACGGTCACCCACGCCGGTGAGCAGTCCATGAACCCGGCGCGCACCGCCTGGCTCGCGATGGGGCTGCCCTACGAGACGGCCGCGACCACCGTGGACTGCCAGTGCGGGTCGTCGCAGCAGGCCGCGCACATGGTCGCGAACATGATCTCCTCGGGGGTCATCGACGTGGGGATCAGCTGCGGGGTCGAGTCGATGTCCCGGGTGCCGCTCGGGAGCGGGTCCAAGCACGGGCCGGGGAAGCCGTTCCCCGACGAGTGGAACGTGGACCTGCCGAACCAGTTCGAGGCGGCCGAGCGCATCGCCCGCCACCGGGGGCTGACCCGGGAGCGCGTCGACGCCCTCGGCCTCCTCTCGCAGCGGCGCGCGCACACCGCCTGGGCGGAGGAGCGCTTCAAGGACGAGACCTTCGCGGTGCAGGTCCCCACCACGGAGGAGGAGCAGGGGGCGGGCCAGGGGATGTGGCGGCTCGTCGACCGCGACGAGGGGCTCCGGGACACCAGCACGGAGGCGCTGGCCACCCTGAAGCCGGTGATGCCGACGGCGGTGCACACCGCGGGCAACTCCTCCCAGATCTCCGACGGCGCGGCCGCCCTGCTGTGGACCTCCAAGCGGATGGCCCGCGCGCTGCGGCTCCGCCCCCGCGCGAGGATCGTCGCCCAGGCCCTGGTCGGCGCGGACCCCCGCTTCCACCTGGACGGCCCGATCGACGCGACCCGCGCGGTGCTGGGGAAGGCGGGGATGTCCCTGAGGGACATCGACCTGGTCGAGATCAACGAGGCCTTCGCCTCGGTGGTGCTGAGCTGGGCGCAGGTCTTCGACCAGGACCTGGAGAAGGTGAATGTGAACGGGGGAGCGATCGCCCTGGGGCACCCGGTGGGGGCGACGGGGGCGCGGCTGATGGTGACGGGGCTGCATGAGCTGGAGCGCCGCGACAAGGAGTTTCTGCTGGTGACGATGTGTGCGGGGGGAGGGTTGGCGACGGCGACGATCCTTCAGCGGGTGTAGCCCTGCGGGGGGCGGGGATGTGTGCCGCCGGGCTCCCGCCCGGCGCGGCCCGCCCGGGGCGCGGGGTCTGTCCTCAAGCGCCGGACGGGCTGGTGGTTCCTCCGGACGGGCTGAGTTACCGAGCCCCTCCGGCGATTGAGGAGCGGGGGTTCGGGGGCCGGCCCCCGACGAGGGGGCGGAATCGGGTGCTTCCGAGCCCCGGGGCGCGGGTCCGTCCTCAAGCGCCGGATGGGCTGGGTTACCGGGTCCGGGGTGCGGGGTCTGTCCTCAAGCGCCGGACGGGCCAGTGGTTTCTCCGGACGGGCTGGTGATTCCTCCGGGTGGGCCAGTGGTTTCTCCGGACGGGCTGGTGATTCCTCCGGGTGGGCCGGTGGTTTCTCCGGACGGGCCGGTGGGTCTTCCGGGCGGGCCGAGTTGTTCAGCCCCTCCGGCGATTGAGGAGCGGGGGTTCGGGGGCCGGCCCCCGGCGAGGGGGCGGACACCGGCGAGGGCGGCCACCCGGAGGGTCAGTACCAGCCCTGGGTCTGCCAGATGGTCCACGCCTGGCACGGGCTCCCGTACCGCTCGTTCATGTACCCCAGCCCCCACTCGATCTGCGTCTCCGGATTCGTCTTCCAGTCCGCCCCCGCCGTCGCCATCTTCCCGCCCGGCAGCGCCTGCACCAGCCCGTACGCCCCGCTCGACGGGTTCTGCGCGTTCACATCCCAGTTGCTCTCCTTCGCGACGATCTCGCTGAAGCACGTGAACTGCGCCTCATCCTTGATCACCTTCTTCGCGATGGCCTTCGCCGACGCCGCCGTGGGAGCCGCCGGAGCGGCCGGGGCCGCCGACGCCGCCGACACGTTCACACCCAGCACCAGCGCGGCGGAACCGGCCACGAGGGCCGAGCCGGCCAGGGCGGTGCGGGGGCGGAGGGCGATACGGCTGAGCAGGGAGGAGCGCGACACAGAGAACACCTAACGTCGGGGACATTGCCGTCGCACGGGCTGCCGGGCTCCCGGACCGGAACGAACCGGAACGGACGCGAGCACAGGACGCGCCGTGCGACCGGACCCATGTGAGCAGCCCGCCGGCCCCGGCGCAACGACCCCCGGTACTAGCCGGGATCGCACCGCCCCCGCGCTCGACCCGCCCCGCCCCCGCCCCGGGCCCCCGCCACGCCCCTATCCCGCTTAGTGGAGGACCTAAGCCCTGTGGGCCGCCTCACCGCCCGGCCCCTCCGCCGGCCCCTCGAATGTGACCCGCGCCTCGAAGGCGGCCCGCCGGGTCGCCCGGCGCAGCGCCTTGAGGAGCGTCGGCCCCAGCGTGAGGGTCAGCACCAGCGTCAGCACCGCCCGCCCCAGGTCCCAGCCGAGCGAGGTCGCCACACAGTAGGCGAGGAAGCGCACCAGGTTCTCGTGCACCGGATCGCCCGGGTGGAAGGAGATCCCCGACGACAGCCCGCCGATGAAGATCCACCCCTGGAGGTTCATGACCGTGCCGTACGCGAACGACGCGACCGTCCCGTACACCCCCAGCAGCAGCACCTCCCCGCGCCCGCGCAGCCGCTCCGGGCCCGGGAGCAGCCCCGCGCCCATGGTGAACCAGCCCATCGCCAGCATCTGGAACGGCATCCAGGGCCCGACCCCGCCCGTCAGCAGCGCCGAGGCGAACATCGTCACCGAGCCCAGCACGAAACCGAAGCCCGGCCCCAGCACCCGCCCGCTGAGCACCATCAGGAAGAACATCGGCTCCAGACCGGCCGTGCCCGCGCCCAGCGGGCGCAGCGCGGCCCCCACCGCCGCGAGCACCCCCAGCATCGCCACCGCCTTGGCATCCATCCCGGTGTCGGCGATCGTCGCCACCACCACGGCCACGAGCAGCGGCAGCAGCAGGGCGAAGAGCCAGGGGGCGTCGGCGCGGTGGGCGACCAGACCCGAGCCGGGGTCGGCGAGCAGCGGCCAGCCGAACGCGACCACACCGATCGCGCTGACCAGCGCGAGGGCGGCGACGGAACGCGGGCCGAGCCGGATGGGCCGCGCGGCGGCGGTGCGCCCGCTCACAGCGCCTCCTCGACCTGGGAGACGGTCAGCCACTGCTGGGGGGCGAGGATCTTGGCGACCTGGGGGGCGAAGGCGGGCGACGACACGACGACCTCGGCCGTCGGCCCGTCCGCGACGACCTCCCCGTCGGCGAGGATCACCACCCGGTGCGCCAGCTCGGCGGCCAGCTCCACATCGTGGGTGGCGAGCACGATGGTGTGCCCCTCGGCGGCGAGCCCCCGCAGGACCGCGACCAGCCGGGCCTTGGCCGCGTAGTCCAGACCCCGGGTCGGCTCGTCGAGCAGCAGCAGCGGTGGACGGCCGGTGAGGACCAGCGCGAGCGCGAGCGCCAGCCGCTGCCCCTCGGAGAGATCACGGGGGTGGGTGTCGTCGGGCACTCCGGGAAGCAGCCCGCTCACCAGGGCGCGGCAGGTGCCGGGCGCGGCGCCCGCGTCGGTGTCGGCCGCGGCGCACTCGGCCGCCACGGTGTCCGCGTACAGCAGATCGCGCGGCTCCTGCGGCACCAGACCGACCCGGCGGACCAGCGCGGCGGGGGCGGTGCGGTGCGGGGCGAGGCCACCGGTGGTGACGGTGCCCGAGGTGGGTTCGAGCAGGCCGACGAGGGCGGAGAGCAGGGTGGACTTGCCCGCGCCGTTGCGGCCCATGAGGGCGACGGTCTCACCGGGCGAGAGGGTGAGAGCGACCTCGCGGAGAGCGGTGACCCGCCCCCGGCGCACGGTCAGCCGCTCCACGGCGGCGGTGGCGGTGCCGGTGCGCGCGGCGGCGGGCGCGGGGGCCCCGCGCCCGGAGAACAGACCCCTGCGCCGCCGGGGCGCGGGCTCGGGGAGGGGCTCCGGGGGCGGGCCCGTGAACCGGGGTACGGAGGGTGAGCGGTCCGCGAGGCGCTCCCGGAGCGCCGGGGCGCGCCGGCGGGCGTCCCGGACGGTGAGCGGCAGCGGCTCCCACCCGGCGAGCCGCCCCAGCTCCACCACCGGGGGCCGCACCGGCGAGACCGCCATCACATCGGCCGGGGCGCCCAGCACCGGGGCCAGCCCTGGGCCGGGGAGCAGGATCACCTGGTCCGCGTACTGCACCACGCGCTCCAGCCGGTGCTCGGCCATCAGCACGGTCGTCCCCAGGTCGTGCACGAGCCGCTGGAGCACCGCGAGGACCTCCTCGGCCGCCGCCGGGTCGAGCGCCGAGGTGGGCTCGTCCATGACCAGCACCCTGGGGTGCGGGGTGAGGACCGAACCGATCGCCACCCGCTGCTGCTGCCCGCCCGACAGGGTCGCGATCGGCCGCTCCCGCAGCTCCGCGAGGCCCAGCAGATCGAGGGTCTCCTCCACCCGGCGGCGCATCACGGCCGGGGCGAGACCCAGCGACTCCATGCCGTAGGCCAGCTCGTCCTCGACGGTGTCGGTGACGAAGTGCGCGGCCGGGTCCTGGCCCACCGTGCCGACCACATCGGCCAGCTCGCGCGGGCGGTGGGTGCGGGTGTCCCGGCCGTCGACGGTGACCCGGCCGCGCAGGGTGCCGCCGGTGAAGTGCGGGACGAGCCCGGAGACCGTACCGAGCAGGGTCGACTTGCCGACCCCCGAGGGGCCGACGAGCAGCACCAGCTCCCCCTCGGGGACGGTGAGGTCGACGTGCCGGAGCGTCGGGCCCGGCGCCCCGTCGTAGGTGACCGACACCGCGTCGAACCGGATCACGGGGACTCCTTGGGTACGGGGGCGACAGACGCGGGGAGCAGGCCGATGCCGATCGCCAGGGCCGGCCACACGGGGAGGGAGGGGGGTGTCAGCGGGACGACGGAGGGGTGGAGGGCGGCGGGGTCGTGCGTCCCGGCCCAGATCATCGCCGCGGCGACGGCCGCGCCCGACGCCGCGACCAGCCAGGAGCGCGGGCCGAACCGGTCGGGGCGGTAGCGGGTGCGCAGGGAGCGGCGACCGCCGAGACGCAGCCCGACGACGGCGGCGGCGAGCCCGGCGCCGAGCAGCGGGAGCCCGTACACCGCGCCCTCGGCGGCGAGCAGTCCATAGGTGCCCGCGCACACCCCGAGGAGCCCGCCGAGGGTGAGGGCGGTGGTGGTGCGGCGCACGGCGGGCGGGACCTCGGCGCTGCGGCCGTAGCCCCGGGCGTCCATGGAGGCGGCGACGGCGACGGACCGCTCCAGCGCGCCCTCCAGGACCGGGAGCCCGATCTGGGCGACGGCCCTGATCCCGCCGGTGGGCCGGCCGCGCAGCCGGCGGGCCGTGCGGAGGCGGGCGATGTCGGTGACCATGTTCGGCGCGAAGGTCATCGCGACGACGACGGCGACCCCGGCCTCGTAGAGGGCGCCGGGGAGGCACTTGAGCAGCCGGGCGGGGTTGGCCAGGGCGTTGGCGGCGCCGACGCAGACGAGGAGCGCGGCGAGCTTCGCGCCGTCGTACAGCGCGAACACCACTTGCTCGGCGGTGACCCGGCCGCCGACGCGGATGCCGCGCGCCCAGTCGGGGAGGGGGACCTCGGGGAGGGTGAAGAGGGTGTGGGAGCCGGGGATGGGGGAGCCGAGGAGGGTGGAGAAGAGGACGCGGATGAGGATGACGGCGAGGCCGAGCTTGAGGAAGGCGGTGTAGGAGCGGGACCAGGGGGCGCTGGTGCGGCGGGCGGCGACGACGTAGCCGGCGACGGCGACGAGGAGGCCGAGGAGGAGGGGGTTGGTGGTGCGCGAGGCGGCGACGGCGAGCCCGAGCGCCCACAGCCACCAGGCCCCCGGGTGCAGCCCCTTCCCCCGGACCTCCTCGGGAGCCCGCCACCACCGCCCGCCACGCCCCTCGGCCGGGGGTCGGCCTCCGGCCCGGGGGCGTGCCTCGATCTCCGGCGGGGCAGGGTGTGCCTCGGGCAGGGCCGGGTTCTCCAGCCCGCCCCGTGTTTGAGGGTGGGCTTCGTGCCTTGGGTGTGCTGTGGGATCGGCCTCTCGCAGGGTGCGGTTCTC